>NZ_BAGX02000007.1 GCF_000320505.1 Methanobrevibacter boviskoreani JH1 | reverse complement strand
TAATAAATTAAAAATTTAAATAAAAACCTTTATTAGTTTAGTGAATTTAAGACTGGTTCTTGGTGAGATCTTAAATAAGACCTTCAAATAATCTTTAGTTGAGGCATTAGTTAAATCAATTTGTGAAGCCGCATCAATCAAATTACTAAACTCATCACCGTTTAATGATTGTACCACATCACGTACAACAGTCAATTTAGGAACTAAATTTAAAGTTAGCTGATTGAATCGTTCATAATACTCTTTTAACTTATCTGCTGAATAATCGCCTTGTTTTATAGCGGAAGCCGCAACATTTCCTGCAACCATACCACCATACATTCCAAGTAAGATTCCACCACCTTCTATTGGATCTATTTGACCTGCAGCATCACCTACAAGCATGATATTGTCACCATAAATATTGTCCTTAAGCCCCTCAAGGGAATCGGGACCAACATTTAATTCCACAGGCTGGGCATTTTTAGTATATGGACAGCTTTTAACGAAGTTATCCAAACATTCAAGAGCATCCAGATCTTTGATATTGCTTGAAATACCGAGACCTACATTTGCAACCCCATTACCTTTGGTGAAAATCCATGCATATCCTCCTTCGGCATTCTCGTCAGCCAGGAATATGTGAATCAAATCATCACGAGGTAGCTCAACATTACACATCTCATACTGTGCACAGGACAACATATATTTATTAGAATTGTGTTTATTCAATCCTGCTTTTATACCGATAGTGGATTCAGGTCCATCTGCACCAATTACTATTTTTGCTCTAATCTGGAATTTTTCCCCAAAAGAGTCACAGTCCAATATAAAACCGTCGCCTTCACGTTTTAAATCACTGACAAATGTTTTTATCATGATTTCAGCACCTGCACGTGCGGCATCCATGGCCATATACTTATCAAATACCTTTCTCTCTAGCACATATCCACATACTGGTAACAATTCCTCGTCAAATTGGATACTATTCCCATCAGGTGAATGTAATACTCCACCATATATTGTCTGTGCTATCCAACGGGGATTTGGTTCTATACCTAAAAGTCTAAGACCAGGATCATATACACCTTCTGCGCAACGTTTAGGAGTTCCAATTTCAGATTTTTTATCAATTAAAATAACTTTTGCTCCTCTAAGTGCAGCATGTTTTGCCGCAATAGATCCTGCAGGTCCTGCTCCTATAACTACTATATCTGCATCTATCATATAATCACGCTATAATATAAAAATTAGTTTAAACATCATATAAAACTTATGTAGATTTATACAACCACATAAAGACATTATGGATTTAAATTAATTATTTTAAAAGATATCTAAACAAAAATGGAATTTTGTATATCTTTGAAAAAATTAAAAATATAAAAAATAGGTAAAATAAAAAGAAATTATAAAATTTTATTCATGTACAAGCAATACATCTCTTTTTGCAATAGAAAGAACCTTCTCTGCAACACTACCAATAATAAATTTATGTAGACCTGTTTTTCCTGATGAGGAAATAATAATTAAATCAACACCTTCCTCACTAGCAACTTGTTCAATCTTTTCTGCTGGACGACCACAAACAACTCTAATTTTAGAGTTAACACCCATTTTTTCAAGTTGAACTTTCATATGTTCAGCATAAGCCTCTGATTCAGAAATTAAAGATTTATTGATTTCTGCAACATTTTCCTTAGATTGGAATTGGGCAGGTCTAATTTTCATAGCAACAGAAACAATTACAACTTCACCTTCAGGGTCTAATACATTTTTTACTTTACATATTTCTTGTTCTGCAAACTCAGAACCGTCAGTTGGTAATAAAACTTTTTTATACATTATAATCACTTAATTTGAAATCCAATTCAAATTTAATCAATATTAACCAAATGTTTTCTATAATATTGGAATAGAACAAAACTATAAAATTTTTTATGAAAAAGGGACATTCAATACCCCATTTTATATTTCATGTATTTTTCAACTATAAAAATCGTATTCTGCCTAATTTCCAATATTAATCTAATAAACATATAATACTATATTCTTTTATAAATATATATTTAACTAAATTAAGTAGGCACCATACTAAACAATGAAAACTTAAAAAAATATTAAAAATCAAAATAAAAGCAGAAAAAATATTATCTAAAAAATTAAAAAAATATAGAATTTGAATTTATAAAAATAGATTTATTCCTCTAATTCAATTCCCATTTTATCTGCGAATCTACCTAAAATTAAGGTAACGACTACAGCAATCACAGTTACAATAATAGCATAAACAAATAGTCCTGTAAGGGCGCTACCTTTATCAAGGAATGTGTTAATCAATTCTTGGATAGCACTGTTCCAAGCTAAACCTGCAACTAATGCAAAAGCAGTTGTTAATAATGTAATAACAGCTTTAATAACCTCTTTACCTACAACAGACACACTCTAACCTCCTTTATTTTTAAAAAAAATAATGAAAAGTATTTCTTAAATAAAATATTTTTAAAAAATAACTTTTAATTAATTATAAAATTTATAGTAATATTAGATTATTTTTTAATAGTATAAAAAATTTCATGAAATTAATAATAAAATAGAAAATATATTAAAAAGACTAAACAACAAACATTCCGTAAAACATGCAAATAAAAGATCAACAATAAACATCATTCTATGAAAAATAAAGTTTTCTAATATAATATTTGATTATTAAATTAAAAATAGAATTTAAATTACTAGAATAATTTTTAAAACTAAAAATCTTTATTTACATAGTTTAAATCTGGAAGAAGAATTTATTATAAAAAATACATTTAAATATTTTATTTCCAAATTAATTAAAGTCTATACAATTAAATCTAAAGTTTCAATAATGTCATTATTTACAAGGGTAAAATAAATCCAAATACCATCTTTACGACCTTTAATTAAATTAGCATTTTTTAAAATAGACACGTGATGAGATATAGTAGGTTGTGGTTTATTTAAAGCATCCTGAATCTGACAAGGACATAACTCAGTATCTTTAAGTAGATATAATATTTTAAGTCTTGTTGGATCAGAAATAGCTTTAAATACATTCGCCTTTTTGTCTAATTCTTCATCTGAAGGTAAATCATTAAATTCAATATCTCCCTCTACATTACATGTTTCATTATCCATAATTAAACACCTTCAAAATCCATTTTTAATAAAGTACAAGATTAAGTTTAGATTTCATAAAAATTATACAATTATATCTAATTTATACAGATAAATTAGATTATTAAATAAAATAATAAATTACTGTTTATATATTAATTTTTTTTAATATAAATAATTTAATCAATTATTCCGAAAAATTACTCATTTAAATATTGGTTAAAGCAAAGTCTTTTAAATATAGAAAAACAGGAACAATAAAAAAAATAATTAAAAAAAGAAAAAATGGATAAATATTAATTACTTTGTGAAATACCAATAATTCCAGTAATTAATAACCATAAACCAATTAAGAATCCTAAAACTCTAGCATCACCTATAAAGTATCCGCAAATGAAGTATATAATCCCTAATACAATTGAGCTTACACCCATATATCTACTTCCAGGCAATACTGATTCAAGTGCAGCCATTATACCAATAATTATTAAAATTATACCTGCAATATAAACAAAGAATGAAGCAAGGAAAACAAAAACAGCAGGATCAAATATTAGAATTAAACCGAATATTGCTATTAAAATACCCAATATCATTCCTAATGTGCTGTAAGGACCAGCAAGTCTTGAAGTTTGATAACTAAACAACAAGGTAACAATTCCAACAAATAGAAATGCTAAACCGATAATAGCGGAAACTGCCGCAACACCAAATGCAGGGAATATTAAAATTATTATACCAAGTATTACTGCGATTATACTAAATAACATATTCCTTTCCATCCAAAAACCTCCTTATTTTAAATTTAATATAAATATAATAATATTTTATTTATTTAGATATAATAAGATATCTATTATATTGTACAATATCTTAATTCTGTAAATAATATTTATAAATCCTAATTTTCCAAATAAGAAAAATAGTTGAAAATCTTAACTCCGTAAATAATATTTATAAATCTTAATTAACTAAATAAGAAAAATAAAAATAGTTGAAAATCTTAATTCCATAAATTTAAATAAAAAAAAATATAAATTCAATTAAAAAAAGGAAAAAATAAACTATTAATGAAATTTAAGAATTAATAATTATTTTTTTTTTCAAATTCTTTTACCAAATAATAGACCATAATACTTGCAGCGGTTAAATCCGCAGAGGTACCTGGGTTTAAATGATTTTCAAACAGATTATCATCAAGTTCAACTAAGACATCATGGAAATTATCATCATCTTTATGTTTTAAAACTTCAGAAACCCTGTCTGAAACTTTTTGACCCATTTCCTTTCCATATTTACGGCATATCAAAGTATCTGGGAATTTTGATAAAATTGTTAAAAATGTTAAAACTGACGCATAATTCATTGAATGGGTTCTTCTTAAATCAGCATATGTTGGATATCCGACAGTAAATACAATAGGCATGCCAGTAGTCATTTCACAGGCCAAATCATCCCAACCAGCAGATATCTTTAAAACTTTAAACATAGTTTGACGATTGGCAATTAATTCCTGTTTAGCACTATCATCATTTACATCATATTCCCCCTGACTTCCCATTCCACCTGCAGAGGCCAGATTTATTGCATCATATAAATCAAGAGCATCTTGAACTGTAGTTGCATTCATCACCTTTTCAACATTCAATCTAAGACTGGTTAAATCCTCACTTAATGCAGCAGCGGCTGCCAAAACAGAAGTCATCATTACAATTCCAAGATTTGTATTGTTTTCAACCCAGTTATCAGTTTCACTTACAGCATCCAAAATTGTTTTACCTAATGCTATCTCAGATAGATTTTCTTTATTTTCAATAGTTCTTTCTGCAAGTTCAGTGAATATATCCCCTATTACAATACCACTTATAATAAAGTCTTCGAAGACCATATCATCAAAATCACGAGTCCTATGAACATTTCCAGGTTTTGGATAACCACTAACTTCAAGTGCAGATGCTATCTGAACTATTTTTCCAATTTGTTCTGGCTTAATCATAACAATTCCTTAAACATTTATTTTTTTAAAGATAATAATTATTTACTATATCTATTAAATTTCATATTATATAATTTTTAAATAGGCTAAATTAAAAATTTTAAAAAATAGAAAAGAATTAAACTTAATATAATTTTGAAAATTCCTGTAGAACATTTAAAAACAATAATAAAGACTGGAAACATTGTTTTTATAAATGATCTAGTAGGTATGGTGCAAAGTAGGTGATAATCAAATCTGCTCCGGCTCTTTTAATTGATACTAAAGATTCCATGATTGAATCCTCAGTTAAATAACCTTTATCTATAGCAGCCATAATCATAGAATATTCCCCACTTACATTATAGCTTACAAGTGGAAGATTGAAATCCTCTTTAACTGTTTTTATAACATCAAGATAAGGCAATGCCGGTTTAACCATCAACATATCTGCACCTTCAACTACATCAAGTTCACATTCACGAATAGCTTCACGACCATTAGCAGGGTCCATTTGATAAGATTTCCTATTACCTTTACCTGGAGCGGAATCGGCAGCATCCCTAAATGGTGCATAGAATGAAGATGCGAATTTGGCAGAATAGGACATGATCATGACATCCTCGTAACCTTCCTCATCCAAAGCATTTCTTATAGCCTCCACTCTACCGTCCATCATATCAGATGGAGCAACAATATCAGCTCCAGCCTTAGCTTGTGATACAGCTGTTTTTGCAAGATATTTAAGTGAAGGATCATTCAATATTTTAACTCCATCATCAGTAGTATCATTTATATCCCCTTTATCATATTCCTGGATTAAACCACAATGACCATGGGAAGTGTATTGGCATAGACATACATCACCAATAATAACTAGATTTGTTTCTTTCTTCAATGCCTTAATAGCTGTTTGAACAATACCATTTTCCATAAAAGCAGGTGAACCAACAGGATCCTTGGTTTCCTCTAAAGGAATACCAAATACAATAATTGATCTAAGTCCTTTTGATTCTAATTCCTTGGCATATTCCACTCCATCCTCTATTGAATATCTGAATTGTCCTGGCATTGTGGATATTTCTTCCTTTTCACCTTTCTTTAAACCTTCCTTAAAATAAATAGGATAGATTAAATCTTCTTTATTTAGTTTAGTTTCTCTTACAATATCACGAATATTACTATTCTTCCTAAGTCTTCTCATTCTTACAGTTGGATAATCCATTTCATCACCGGAATTTTAAAAAGTTTATTTTATTTAAGTGATAAGTTTCAAGTGTAAAATTATTTAAAATTAGTCTTACATTTCAAGTGTAAATAATTATGGAAATTAAATATTTTAAAGAAATATCATCATTTAATTTGACCAAACAAAATAAATTAATCAGCAATTCACATATAAAAGCTAAATTAACCTTGAAAATTTATTATAATTCCTATTAAAATCTTTTGTTATAAATGAGCACTTATAACTTATAATTAATAGATAAGCATGTAAAACTTTAAAAGATTATTGAAAATTTAATAAGATTTAATATAAAAATCTATACAAAATTAAAAATAAATAAATCAAAAATATAAATCTTATAAAAAAAATTTCAACAAATAAAAAATTTTTCATCCAATAAATTTTACACTTGAAATTCAACTAAATTCACTTCAATCTTATATAAAATTAATATAATTTTTAAATATAATATAATTTTACTTTTAAGAATCTTCAGTTTAAAAATTAGTAAAGATTTAAAAACTTTCAACAAATAGATGAATATAGCCGGTTCATATCCAAAATATTAAGTTGAATTTAGTTTAAATAGAGACAATATAAAATTTATTGCAAAATAAAAGGAACTGGAATTATTGATTAAGATAATGATTAAACTATTAATTAAAATAAAAAAACAGTAAACACATGAAGTAATAGTTAAAATAGTAAAACAAGTTAATAGAAATGTTTAAAATAGGAAATGAGTGTATAGAATGTCTAGAGTTTACGGTTTAACTATTGGAATATGAAAAACAGTTTAAAATAGCAAAATCACGTTATAATATTTGATAGTTTAATCTAAATATATAAACTATAAAGAAATTATAATTTAAGATTAAATGAGTTTATATTCCTCTAAAAGTTTGTCATCAACACCATATGGCTTTTTAGAATAATAATGTTTTGCATGTTCCACAATCAAACCATGAAACTCCTGATATTCGTTAACCCCACCATTAAAATTATGTTGGAAAAATTTCTTAATTTTAATATAGGAATCCTTCTTATCAATATAATTTAGATTTACAAATATTCTTCTAGTATATGTATCTACAACAAATTCATGCATACCATAGGCATATAATAGAATAGAGTCTGCGGTTTCATTACCTACTCCCTTTACACTTAAAACTTCGGATCTTCCAGGCTTCCTTCCATCCAAGCTAATATAAAAATCAGTGATATTTTTTAGATAAACAAATTTCTGATTATAATAACCTGCAGGTTTAATGGCATTTTTAACAAGGTCTTCTTCCGTTTCCAATAATTCTTTGAATTTTAAAGATAAATTACCCTCAGTAAAATCAATGATTTTATTTAAATTATTTAAAGATTTCTCAACAGATAGCCATGAGGTATTCTGAGTAAGTATAGTTCCAATGATAATTTCAAACTGCTCATTATTATCTCTTGGAAAGTCATAGTCATTTGGGTGATAACCTTTTATTGAACCTTTTTTATTAGGAGTTTCACCTTTATAATTTATTATAGGCCACCATCCTTGATAAGAATATGCGTCAAGCAATTTCTCATAAATTTCATTTAATTTATATCTACTTTTTCCCATAAGAACATCCTAGATAATTTATTAATAATTTTTATCTGTCATTTATGAGTATAATTTTAACATTTATAAAAGTATTCTTTTATATTGTAAAATTTTTATAAAAGTTTAATATGAAATTAGAAGTTAAAAATAATTTGAATTTGAATAAGTTATTATAATATATAATTTAATAGAATAAAAAAGAATAAGGAGAATAAATTATTTTAAAAATCAAGAATATTAATGAATTAATAAGTTAAAAAAGTGATTTTTAGAAAAATAAAATAAATCAGGTTAGTTTAAGAATTAAAAAATATTAATTAATCAATAAATTAAAAGAAGCATTAAACTTAAAAAAATAAAAAAGCGTAAATCAAATGGAGTTTAAAAAATATTGGAAAAAAACATAGGTTCGATGAATAAGGAGTAAAAAAGAAATGAATAACGTGTTTAGTAAAAATCCAATATATTTTAAACTCAATATTATATAACACAATAATCATATATAAAGTTAATGATTTAAAAAAATTAATTATTTTATACAAAATTCATTTAAAATATGAAAAAAACAGCCAAATTATAAAAAAAATACAATATTTTAATATTTGTTTAAAATTATCCGATGATTTCAAAATAAATTATCCATATAAAAATCCGTTAAAATTCATGAGAAGATACCTATATTAAATAAAACCATTAAAAACACCAAAGCAATATAAATGAAAAGTTAGTGGTTTTAGATCAATATGGCAAAATTAAAATCAGAAGAAATATTTATTTTTAAAAAATAACGATAATTAAATATTAAATCGGTAAAATAAAGCTAAAAAGATTATTTAAAAAATATAAAAATTTTAATAAGAATTTTATAAATATTAATTATATAATATATTATAAAAAACAATTATTTTCTCAAAATTATTAAAATATTCAAAAAGGTATAACATGTCAAATACAACTGGAAAAATATTTACAACTACTAGTTTCGGAACCAGTCATGGAAAAGCTATTGGAGCAATAGTTGATGGTTGTCCAGCTAATCTTGAATTAAGTGAAGAGGATATTCAAAAGGAATTAAACAAAAGAAAACCTGGAACAAGTAAAATAACAAGCCCACGTAAAGAATCAGATAAAATTGAATTATTGTCTGGAGTTTTCAATGGTAAAACTGATGGGACACCTATATGTGGAGTAGTTTACAATAACAATCAAAGATCAAAAGACTATGAAAACATTAAAAACACACCACGACCAGGACACGGGGATTATGGCTGGAGAATGAAATACGGAAATTATAACTATAATGGTGGAGGCCGTGGAAGTGGAAGAGTAACCATTGGACATGTAATTGGTGGAGCAATAGCTAAAAAACTACTTAAAGACACATATGGAATTAAAGTAATATCCCATGTAGTTCAAATTGGAGATATCTTAGCACACAGTACAGATATTGATGAGATTGAAAAGGAAGTTGAGTTAAACCCTGTAAGATGTGGAGACCAAGATGCTGCAAAAGCTATGGAAGAATTAATCCTATCAAAAAAAGCCGAAGGAGATTCCGTTGGAGGCATAGTTGAAACAATAGCTACCAATGTCCCTGCAGGAATAGGTGAACCGGTATTCGGTAAACTTGATGGGGATATTGCACAGTCCCTAATGAACATAGGCGCAGTTAAAGGAGTTGAGGTCGGTTTTGGTTTTGATGTTGCAAGGGCATCAGCCTCAGAAATCAATGATGAATTCTATTATGAAGACGGAAAGGTATATACAAAAACCAATAGTTCAGGGGGAATTCTCGGAGGAATATCTAATGGAATGCCAATAATCACAAGAATTGCAGTTAAACCTACACCTTCCATATCCATAGACCAGGAAACTATTGATTATGAAAAGAAAGAGAATTGCATAATCAATATAAAGGGACGTCATGATCCATGCATATGTCCACGTATTACAACTGTTAGCGAATCCTCAATAGCCATGGTTTTAGCAGACCATATGATAAGATCTGGTTTTATACATCCAAACAATATTGAAAAAACCATGAATAAGTAGTCTCAATAAAAAAAAATATAAAAAAATATAAACGACATACCATTCAAAAAAAAAGATAAAAAATACATAAACCATGCAAAAAACAAACAAACTACCATAAACAGCCAAAACAAGAATATTAATTAAATATATGTAAACTAAAAGAATGATAAGGATATATAGGACATATTAAAATATTTTTATCTTCTAACTTACATACATTTAAAAGGCGTTTCTAATAAAGTCAATTTACTATTTTTAAGATTAAAATAATTTTAAACATATTAACCTTTTATTTAATAATTAAAATCTAATTATTGTCACATACCTATTTAATGATTAAAATTATTAGTTAAAAATTAACGAAGAAGAATATATTTTTAACTTAAATAAAATATTAATTGTTTTAAAATTAATTTAATCTGTTTTTCTAGAACTAATTTTTTAATTGAGATGAAAAATTCTTAAAAGAATTTTCAATTGAACTATTTTAATGAAGCACCTAATTCTTTTGCTTCATTTAATTTATTACTACCTTCAATATCACCTATATTATTAACACCACCTGCTAAAATTATTCCTAAGTTTTTCCAATTTAAGTGTTCAAGTAGAGTTTTATAATATTGGACAGCTATATCAAAAGCATCTCCCCCAGCAGCCATTAATAAAATGGCTCCTTTTTCATGTGACCTCCAATTTGGAACAGTTTCTTCAACTGCAAATAAACGGTCAAATGCCGTTCTTAGTTGTCCTGATAAATTCCAGTAATATAATGGAGAAGCTAATACTACAATATCTGCATCTTTATAAACCGGATAAATTTTATCCATATCATCTTTTTGAACACAAGGACTATTGGAATCTTTAATATTTCCACCGAAACAGCCTTTACATCCAGAAATATTCATAGAATCTAAATTAAAGACCGTTACCTCATTTCCAGATTCTTCCGCTCCTTCCTTAAAATGTTTCACTAAGGTAGAAGTATTTCCTTTAGGCCTTGGTGAACCATTAAGAACCATAATCTTCAAACCCGTATTATCATCCCCTTATATAATAAATTAAAAAAAATATTTCAATCCAATCTCATTTTAAAAGTCCTAATGATTTTATTAATTCAATTCTTATAATTTTATGCTATATTTAAACTTCTTTTAAAAGTCAATTAAATGATAAAAATAATTAACATAAACTCAATAAAGATTAAAATTTAGTTTCTTATTTATTATCAATGATCGAAACCGGTTATGAAATATAAAAGTTAGGAAATATAAGAAAATTTTTTTTACGACATATAGGGTTTAAATTTTAATAATTGAATGCAAGAATATTTTCTAACTTCATATTTCTAAACACAATTATAAATTAATATATTCACATATATAAATATAACGATTTAATATTATATTTTCATTACAAAAAATTATTTACAAAAAGTATTGTCAATGTTTAAACGTAATATATTAAGATAAATAGTGTAAAAAATAGCATTAAAACAAATATTAACTTTTAATTATTCAAATAATTATAAAAAGAATCTTAAAAAATAAAGAAAGCAAAATATATGAACATATTAAATAAAGAAAAAACATGACTGTAAAACAATGAAAAAATCAAGATATAAAAGTTAAACAAACAATGCAAACAACAGAAAAAACATGTGAAACAATAAAAAAAAAGCAGATAAAAAAAATATCAAATCAATAGATATAATGAAAAAAATCATAGCAAAATAGAAAATTGATTAAATTAAATGAAAAAATTAAATTTAATTTAAATTCATTTTCTTAACTTCTTCTAAAAATCCAGTTAAAACTTCTTTTGAAAAACCTTCAATGAATTTTATTGAACCTGCACATTCATGTCCTCCACCGTCAATACCAGCATGAGGTAACTGATCTATAAGTTCATCGATAATTTGATTAATATCAAATCCATAGTTTCCATTAACTGCATCGGTTGCCCTTATAACACCGAAGTCAGGTCCATGACCTAAGGTCACGACAGGTTTATCCTCACCAATTTCCTTAATTAAACTGTCATGAACAAATCCACAGGTTTTACCTGGTGCTGGAAATGTGAATTTATGTGCAAATTTCTCAACATCAATCAGATTAAAGTAAATGCCGTTATCGAATTTAATCTTTTTAACGTTAGGAAGGGTAGCTTTAAGTTGGGTATCAACACGTTTTTCATATTCCTTATATAAAGCATCTATCATTGCGTCATGTTTATCTTTATTGTCAACATCCAAAATGGTATCAATAATACCCCTTCCATTCATGAACCTTAAGAAATAAGCCTCAAAGTCAGTACACTCTGCAATCTTTTTAAGATCCTCTTTACTGTAACCTTCATCCTCCGCAATTTTTATGTATTGATCAACCTCATCACATTCGGCACGGTCACCGGTTACGGCAATAGCAGGTAAATGTTTGATTTCATCTTTAACATCCGGATTGATTAAACAAGCAACCTCTGTTGCAAGTGCACCTGCAGTTATCTGAGAGTCTCCACCAACAAGATAAGGGTTTACATGCATATCAACATAATCATCAACAGCAACGCGACCGTCCACCACATCACCAGGAGAATGATGGTCTATTACAACTACTTCAATATCATAAATTTTAGTCTGCATAAGTGCCACAATATCCTCCTCTGTAGAACCATTATCCAACATTACAAGAAGTGGTAATTTCTGACCATGTCTATCCAGATCTTCAAGCGCGAATGATAAATCCTTTACAACATCCTCAAGTTCATAAAATGGAGCCTTTGAAGGAGATCTTTTAAAGTAATGATATTTTGCATCACTATCGGGATTTACCTTTTCAATAAGAGGTACAACAGCCTTTTCCATTGCAACACCAGAACAGATACCATCCGCATCTGCATGATGTCTCAAAAGAATAGTTCTACCATCAAGAATTGCCCTTCTAATCCTTTTAGCTGCATCTAACATTTTAGGTTTAAGTTTATCCAAAACTTCGGATTGAACTAAAAACCCGTTAAATTCAACTTGAGCTTTTTCGTCTAAAGCCTGATCGATTAAATTATATAATTCGTCTTTAGATTCGCCTTGAAGCTTTTCGATAGTCTCAGCCTCTATTTGAACATCACCGTCATGTTTATTAACTTCTCCAACAACCTCGACCATATCCTCAACATCAATCTCAGGATATGCCCTGACACCTGCCTCCTGGAAAGCAGCAACATAAGTAGTACCTGTTTCATCCGTAATTGTAAATATGGTTGGTCCAGATGTCTGTTGGATTTGAGCTGCCAAACCTTGGATTTTAACAACCTTACCCATTAAATCATCACCAAGTGATGATATTTTAGTTCTTTCAATATCCTTCTTAAGTTTCTTAAGGGTATAATTCGTAAATGATACCGGACCCATATCCACTTCATGTTTACGGGTTTTAATTTCTGTAACCTTAACATTAATAATTTGTCCTACCTTATATCCGGATTTACCAGTTCTCATTAAACCCCAAACCTGGTTATTCAAACTAACGAAAACACCGAATTTAGCAACCTTCGTAATTTTACCCTGATAGAAATTACCTACTTTTAAGTCACTCATCTCACATAAAGGATCTAATGTATAGACAATGATATCCTTCTTATTATTTTTATCATTATTTTTAGATTTATTAACTTTTATTTCTTTCATACAAACATCACAATATTCTTTATTTGATTTCAAAACTTTACCACAAGATTTACATATGTTAATATACCCTGTTCCATTACACTTATCACATTTCTCTTTAATCTCGATTTGTCCTTTACCATGGCAAACCTCACAAGGTATATCCTCGGCACCATCTAAGTCAAATTTTGATTTAGCCCGACTATTTATTCCTTTAAAGTGATCACCAAGGTCAATTGTATCTTCATACCCTGATCCTCCACAGGCATCACATTCTTTATAATCTATAACAATAGTCCCTTTTCCTTTACACTCTGGACATTTAGTTTTCATATTTTTCACTTAGACATTAAATTTTTAAAATAACTTCATTTTTTAAATATCCACTATTTAACATTTAGATATATATCCGATATTTATATTATAGTTTATGTTAAATAAAAATTTTAGAAATAAAATAGAGGATTTATAAAATAATTAATTTAATATTAAAAATCTCAATAACCTATTAAAAAAAAATACAACAAGAGATATACTTAATTTTAACTTAAAATAATAATTCTTAAAATGTTAAAACTAAAATAAGACTTTAAAAATCCTTAAGGTTAAAAAAAAAATAGGAAATTAAATTAAAATATAAAAATGTTAAATTTAATTAATAACTAATTTAGTTTGATGGCCAGAGACCATGTTTATTACAGTAAGCGCAAGCTGTATAATCTGCTGCATCACCTGTTACTTTGAAAGTAGCTTCAGGTGCATCACCAGGTTTTAAGTTTGCTCTGAATATTTGTTCACCATCAGTTAATAAAATGAATTTAATGTAGTGGTCTTCCTCCATTGGATGTGGAACTTCACCAAGTTTTACATTAATACCTTCATCAACCTTGGTAATAACAGGTATATGTTTAGCTCCACCTTCTTCTTTTTGTTCAGGAACTAATAATTCCATTTCTTGACCACAGCAACTTAAAGTTCCACCATTAGGATCAGCTACAATTACAATATTTCCACAAAGATTACATCTATATACTTGATTTAATTCTGTCATATTCGTTCACTTCCGATTATTCAAAAATGTGATTTAATCACAATAATATCTATGTTTCATCTATAATATATAATTTATTAAAATGAAAAAATAAACTAAAATTGGCTAAATAGTTCAAAACCAAGTAATAATAATATTAATAAGAAAAGGATAGTAATTCTTAAGAATTTAATAAAAATATAATCAATTAAAAGCCTATAAAAAAAATATTCGTATATTATCAAACAAATATATTTCTAAAGTTTATAAATTATAATTAGAATAATTACAACAATTTATAATAATAATAAAAAACATATATAGATAATTAATTGTTTTTATTAAATTAAAATCGAATATTATTTTTTTAAAAAAAATTAGGGTGTTTTCATGAGTATTATTATAGCATATATTGGTAGAAAAGGTTGCGTAATGGCAAGTGATAAAAGAAGAATAGCTTATTTTGGTGATAAAGACAATAGAGAAAAATTAGAAGAGGAATTATATTCAGGAAACATTAGAAATGATGAGGAATTATATAAGGAAGCGGCTAAATTAGGGATTGACTTAAAGATCAGTGATGATGCCAAAAAAATAAAAAGCATCGGTAATGCTGTAATGGGTGAAGTTTCTTCAAAAACAACCAGGGAGGTCAGGAGAAGAAGAATATATGGTACTACTAATGGTTATCAAATAATTGAATTGATAGGCTCCGAATTAAAAAACAAGGAAACAGGCAGCAGTGGAATTATCATATTTGGTAACAAAATAGCTAAACAAATGGCTAACTCCTTAATTAAACAAAGATGGAAATCAAGTATTAGTTTAAAATATACCGGTGATATTTTTGAGGAAATTATTAAGGAAATAGCTGAGAAAACACCTTCCGTAGGTAAGAATATTGATGTGATAATTGGAAAAGATTCAAAACTCACTAAAACCACTGCCCAAAAATATTTAGATGAAACTGAAACCAGGGATATAAAAGTTTTAGAAAAATATAGACAAAAACTTGCAGAGGATTTAGAAGAACAAAGGGAAAGCATTGAAGTTGCAAATAAAATCATCAACAAAGGAACAATTGGATATATCAGTAAGATAGAAGGTAAAATGTTAAATGTAAAATTAACAGATAAGGTCAATGCATATGATACAAATTTAAAAAAGGTAGCAGGATCAAATGAGGAAGTCATTATGTTTTTAGATAAGGATACAGAAGGTAATGAAATCAAAGAGGCAGATGTATCTTCCTATGCAAAGGTTAATGATAAAGTGGTTATTAAAAACGAAAATTTATGTATTGATAAAAATAACATCCCTTTAAACTGTGGAATTATCTTATGTAACGAATGAATTCATCTTTCAAATTAAAGTTTATAACAAATAGTAGGAATAAATATGAGAATTACATTTTTAGGTACTGGAGGCGGAAGATTTGCTACAATCAGCCAAAAAAGAATGACCGGAGGATTTAGAATAGATAATATTAGTGGTTTTAATCTTCACGTCGATCCAGGCCCAGGGGGTCTTTTAAGAAGTTTAGAATTTGGAATTAATCCAAGTAATTTAGATGGAGTATTTATTTCCCATTGCCATACCGACCATTATAATGATGCCGAAATATTAATTGAAGCAATGACCAAAGGAATGACTAAAAAGAGGGGCAACATTATTGGAAGTAAAAGTGTAATGGAAGGAGTTGATCAGTGGGGACCAAGTATCTCAAATTACCACAAAAGCAATTCTAAAACATACATTCTAGAGGAAAATAAGGAAATAGATCTTGAAAAGTTTAGTTTAACTGGAACCAAAACAATACATGGTGACCCGTTTGGAGTTGGTTTTCAATTAAAAACAGAAAACATCACAATCTCCTACACCTCTGATACAAGATATTTTGAAGAGCTTAAAGATTACCATAAAGGCGCCGATGTTCTAATCGGAAGTATACTTAGACCGGGCACTAAAGGTCTTAAGGGCCATATGTGTAGTAAAAACTTTAAGGATTTAATATTGGAGATTAAACCGAAACTTGCTATAATGACCCACTTCGGATTTAAAATGTTAAAGAATAATCCCATTAAAGAGGCTCAGGAAATTAAAAAAGAAACTGGAGTTAAAACAATAGCTGCCACTGACGGGATGGTAATTGATGTTGATTATAAAAATCCAAGTAAATCCTATATATCCAAAATGAAAAGAAGAACCATTCCTGGAAGATTTAGTAATGATATTTTTAAACTTTATTAAACTATTATCTAAATCTCCCATAGATTTATTGATTAAAACCATTAAAGCATATGTTAAATATTGTAGTTACTAGTTAAAAATTTAAATAACCAGTTTAAAAATTAGCAGATTATATACAAACATCTTATTTTAGAACACATAAAAGTTAAAAAACAGCCAAGTAATTTTAAAAGATAATAAGAATCTTATTTTATAATATTTAAAAATCAATATATACAAACGATTTAAAAAAAGTATAGATTAAGTGGTCAAAGTAGAGTAGGTATTAAAGTGATAAATTGAATTTTTAATCTAACTTTGACCATAAGATGTAAAACCAAACAGATGAATAAGTTAAGAGTAAAGTTTATAGATTGATAATCTGTTTAGAATTACATTAAACTAAATAAAAAAATAATATTTTCCCATGTAGTTGACATAGAAAAAATATTAGAATAATTTATTGTAAAAAAGAATTAATAATACATAAATTATGTATTATCTTGTTTTTTTCTGTAATCTTCGATTGCAGCACGTAATGCGTCACTTGCTAAATTTGAACAATGCATCTTAATTGGAGGTAAACCTTCTAACTCATCAGCAACATCTTTTCTTGTAATATTATAAGCCTCATCAACAGTCTTACCAATTGCAAGTTCAGTAATCATACTACTTGTTGCAATAGCTGCACCACAACCAAATGTTTTAAATTTAACATCCCTAATTACATCATTGTCATCAACATCAATATAGAATGTCATTAAATCTCCACAAGTAGGGTTTCCAACTGTAGCTTCCCCACTTGCATCTTCAATAACTCCTGTATTTCTTGGATGTGCAAAATGATCTAAAACTTTATCTGTATATTCTTCCATAAACTCACCTTCATTTTCTATAAATACTTAAATTAAATTAATAGATTCTTTCTTTTCAATTTCACAAATTTAATATACATCTTCTTTGTTAATTTCAATATATTTCTGATTGGTATAGTCCCATAAAGGAGACATTTTTCTAAGACCGTCAACTACTTCCTTAATGGAATCTACAACATAATCAACATCATCAATACTGTTTTCAACACCTAAAGACAATCTTAAAGATCCATGAGCTAATGCCGGTTCTAAACCGATAGCTGTTAAAACATGTGATGGTTCTAATTTTTGAGATGAACATGCGGAACCTGTTGCTACTTGAATTCCTTTAGCATCAAGTCTTAATAATAATGATTCACCTTCAATTCCAGAGAATCTTAAATGAACATTGTTAGCTAACCTATGTTCCAAGTCACCATTTACATAGGATTCAGGTACCTCTTCAAGAACCCTTTTGATAATAGCATCTCTGATTTCAGTTAACTTAGCGGTATTTTTCTCCATGTCCCTCTGTGCAATTTCACATGCCTTACCGAATCCTACAATTCCTGCAACATTTTCTGTTCCAGCTCTAAGTTTTCTTTCCTGACCACCACCATGGATTAAAGGATCAATTTTAACACCTTTCCTAATGTATAATGCACCTACACCTTTAGGTCCATATAATTTATGTGAACTTATTGAAAGTAAATCAATATTCTGTTTTTTAACATCTATCGGTACTTTACCTGCACTTTGAACTGCATCGGTATGGAATAAAACATTATGTTTATGTGCAATTTCTCCTAACTTTTCGATAGGCTCTATTGTACCGATTTCATTGTTTGCATGCATAATTGTTACAAGGAATGTTTCATCTTTAATAGCGTTTTCAAGATCTTCAGGGTCAACTAAACCGGTAGGTCCTACTGGCAGGTAGGTGACTTCAAATCCCCATTTTTCCAAGTATCGACAAGTCTCTAATACTGCAGGGTGTTCAATTTGACTTGTGATAATATGATTCTTTTCTGGATGTTTGGACCTTTCCCTTAAAGCAATTCCTTTAATTGCAAAGTTATCGGATTCTGAACCTCCACTAGTAAATATAATTTCTCTTGTATCAGCATTAATTAAATCTGCAACTTGTTGACGAGCCTTTGCAACAGCTCTTTGAGAAACCCTACCTATTTCATATAATGTAGAAGCATTTCCAAAATTCTCTACAAAGAATGGTTTCATTTCTTCAAAAACTTCTGAATCAACAGGTGAAGTTGCTGAATTATCCATATATACCATATAAAACTCCTCCTCTTATTAATAAAATTATTTAATGATTTTTATTTTTATATAAATAACAAAAGTTTTTTATAAGTTAAAAATTAATTTAAAAATATAACTCCTGTTATATTATAACTATAGTTATATAGGTTATGGTACTATATAAAGCTTACTATTTTTAAAAAAAGTTTTCTTGAAAATTAATATACAGCTGCAAATTTATTAAAAAAAGATAAATGATTTCAATTGATAAAAAAAAGATAAGTAATTGAAGATTACTTATCTTAATGAAAATTTATTATTGGACGGGCCTAATCCAACAACAAATTCTAAATATAGAGACAATATTTTAATATTTAAAATTAATAACGATATTTGTATCATTATCCGTGTTTCATTTATAGATTTATTAATTAAGGCTTTAATTTATAAAACAGAGGTTTTATAACTAATTTTACATATGATAAACGATTGAGGAAAAAACATATGTAAATAGATAAATAGATTTTATAAAAAAATCTAAATATCTAATTGATTTACCTAAAGTTTAGGTTTTATTATATATTTAATGACTTTAATGACTTTTTTAAGACTTCTTGAATCTTATTAAAATTTTTTATTTGACTTTATTTAATTTTCCAATTTATTTTACCTCCTATCTAAGATTTTAAATTCAACATCAAATCACCATTATAAGAAGAAATAATTAAAATATTAAATGTATTTTTCAAATAATTCTGGCAGATGAATGTTTATTTTTAATTTAAGGTGACACACATCTAATATCAATTATTAATTCAGAAGGGCGTTTTTAGTCAACAGTACTCTAAGATAAACAAGAATGTTCTTGATGACATCACATAGACTCCTGTTAATAATAAATCGATTTACTCATCAACATCAATTTTATCCAATGCTTGATCTATATCGGCAATAATATCCTCAATATTTTCAAGACCAATAGATAGTCTGATGAAGTCAGGAGTTACACCTACTGCAAGTTGCTCTTCCTCAGTTAATTGTGAGTGAGTAGTGCTTGAAGGATGTATTACTAAACTTTTTGCATCTCCAATGTTTGCAAGATGTGATAAAAGTTTTACATTATTAATGAATTCAATAGCTTTATCACGACCACCTTTAATACCAAATCCTAATATTGCACCATAATATCCAGGATCATCACCAAAACCATTTGGATTACCTAAATATTTTACAGCAGTTTCATGTGATGGGTGAGATTTTAATCCAGGATAACTTACCCAACTTACCTTAGGATGTTTTTCCAAGTGTTCTGCTACAGCTTGTGCATTCTCGGCATGTTTTTTTACCCTAACATCTAAACTTTCAAGACCTTGTAGGAAAATAAAACTATGTACAGGAGCAAGGGTTGCACCTAAATCTCTTAATAACCTAGCTCTAATTCTAATCGGATAAGCAATATTTCCAATTCCATTCGGTACATCATGGAATGCCTCCCAGAAGTTTAATCCATGATAGGATTCGTCTGGTTCTGAGATGGTTGGGAATTTACCGTTACCCCAATTGAATTTACCACTATCCACTACAAATCCACCAATAGCGGTACCATGTCCACCTACAAATTTAGTTGCGGATCCTACTACCACATCTGCACCATGTTCGAGAGGTCTTAAGATTCCTACAGCAGAAGTGTTATCAATGATTAATGGAATACCATGTGAATGAGCAATATCCGCTAATCTTTCAAAATCAGGAACATCTAATTTTGGATTACCAATTGATTCTGCATAAATAGCTTTTGTCTTATCATCGATTGCTTTTTCAAATGCGTCGTAATCGTCGGATTTTACAAATTTAACATCACGAGCAAGTTCTTTAAAGGTGTGTTCAAATAAATCATAAGTTCCACCATAAAGGTTATCTGCAGATACAATGTTATCTCCAGGTTGTGTAATGTTTAATATTGAATATGAAATAGCTGCCAAACCACTTGCTGCGGAGATACCGTAGTTTCCCCCTTCAACAGCTGCAATTCTTTGTTCAAATGCATCACTTGTAGGATTTGTTAGTCTACCATATATTTGACCAAACTCAGATAATGCAAATCTGTTTGCCGCTTGGTCTGTATCCTTAAATACATAGGAAGTTGTTTGATATATTGGAACCGCCCTAGCGCCAGTGGCTGGATCTGCTTCTTCTTGACCTGCATGTAATCCTAAAGTTGCTGTACCTTTTCCATAATTTTTTGTGTTATCATAACTCATAATAAATACCTCAATGTAATTTTTTTTAATTTTCTTCTTTTCTAAATGATTAAATATAAAATTGAACAGTTAATTTTTTTTACCACATTAAAATATAACTATAGTTATAAAATCTAATGTTTTGCTTTTTAAGATATAAATTTTTAAAAAAAATTATTTATTCAATATATAACAATTGTTAATTACCATATAAAAACATTTTCCTTTCTCATGATAATTAAAAAGCATATATTGAAAATAATTTTTCAATTTTATAAAATATATACAATTATTATAAAAAGCAATTATTTATTCAATATATAACAATAGTTATTTTTCATATATAAAGGTTTCCTTTAAAATGAAAATAGCCTAAGAAACATATCGAAAAAATCACCTTTTAATTTTTATAAAGCAATTATTTATTCAATATATAACAATAGTTATTTTTCATATATAAATCTTTTGTAAATAATTTAAAAATTAAAATCTTGAAAAAAGATATTAAATTTAAAACCGTTAAAAATAAGACAACAACATAGAAAAAAAGCATAATCAAAAATTAAAAAAACTATTTAAATTAAACAATGAAAAAAATTAAAAATCAGTTTATAAAAAATAGCTAAAAATTAAAAAAAGAAAGATTAAATTAAAAATTATAATTTGATCTTAATGTCAAGAGCACTTGATCCTTCTTCATAAACAAATACTGGGTTTATATCTAATTCGGAGATATCATCAAAGTCAAGTGTTAATTTTGCAACACGTTTGATGGTGTTTTTAACCTCGTCTATATCTCCAGGAGCTTCTCCACGGTATCCTTTTAATAATTTGGATACTTTGGTTTCATTGATTTGTTCATCAATCTCCTCAGAACTTAAACCTTTTGCAAGTTTAAATGAAACATCCTCGATAAGGTTAACTAATACTCCACCCATACCAAAGGAAATCATTGGTCCGAATTGTTCGTCGCGTACCATACCAACAATGACTTCAATACCTGAATCCATCATTTTCTGTACTTCCACACCGTCAGGTACTATGTCTGGGTGAGCTTTTTTAGCATTTGCAATAATCTCATCATATGCCTCTTTAGCTTCATCCCTATTAGATATTCCTACCTTTACACCACCAATATCTGATTTGTGTAATATCTTATCTGAGGCAATCTTAAGTACCACAGGAAATTCCATTTCCTCAGCAAGATCTGCAGCTTCCTCTGCAGAGGTTGAAAGTTTGATTGGTGCTGCTGAGATTCCATAGGCCTCAGCCACAGCATAAGCCTCACTACCAAGTAGGGTATCTCTTCCATCAGCTTTGACCTTTTCAAAGATTTTTTCAACAGCTTCCTTATCAACATCGTCAATATCATCAACAGGTGTATCGAATTTCTTATGTTGCAATTCCTCAAATGATGCGAGATAATCTGTTACTTTAACTGCTGACTCAGGGAAAACATAAACCGGAATTTCATTTTCCCTTAACTTTTTATTTGGTTCAGTGAATGAAGGACCACCCATATTTACAACAAGTACAGGCTTATTAGAATCTTTAGTACCCTCAATAATCGCATCTGCAATTCCATCGGTATCCGCCTTAGCAGTAGGGCAGACAATAATTGAAATAGCGTCTACCTCATCAGAGTCTAAGAGAATTTCTAAGGTATCTTTATATCTATCGGTAGGTGCATCCCCCAACACATCAACTGGATCTGTACATGCCGCCTCTAGAGGTAAAATCTCTTCAAGTTTTTTAACAGTTTCATCGGAAAAATCGGCAATGTTAATGTTGTGTCTTTCCATTGAATCTACAGAGAGAACTCCCCCTCCACCTGCATTTGTAATAACTGCCATATTACGTCCTTTCGGAAGTTCACAGTTAGAAAATGCAGAAGCAACTTCAAATAATTCATCCATAGTTGTTACACGGAAAATACCTGCTTGTTCAAATGCGGTTGTAAATGCGGTATCACTTCCTGCAAGTGCGCCAGTATGTGATGATGCAGCAGCAGCACCTGCAACACTACAACCAGATTTAAGTACCACAATAGGTTTTTTCTTGGATACTGTTCTTAATGTATTAATGAAATCATCGGATTCACTAACTGACTCGAGATAAACAGTAATTACAGCAGTTTCTGGATCGTTTGCTAAATTTTCAATAAGTTCAATCTCAGTAGTTCCTGCTTTATTTCCAAGGGAAATACATTTACTGAAACCAATTCCGGAAGTGAAACTCCAATCAATAATTGCTACCATCATAGCTCCACTTTGAGAAATAAATGCCATATTACCTTTAGGAGGCATAGATTGTGAAAATGAAGCATTTAATGGAGTGTGAGAATCGGAAATACCTAAACTATTCGGTCCAATAAGATTCATATCATATTTTTCAGCAATGGATTTAAGTTCCTCTTCTAATTTTACACCTTCACCACCAATCTCTTTAAATCCTGCAGAAATCACCACTACATTCTTAATAGATTTTTTACCGCATTCTTCAAGAACTGGATTAACTCCTTTAGATGGAATTGAAATAACAGCTAAATCAGGTGCTTCAGGTAAATCTAAAACACTTTTATAAGATTTTAATCCTTGAATCTCATCGTCCTTAGGATTTATAGGGTAAATCTTTCCTTTATAATTACCCTCTAATAAATTATTAACAATGATATATCCTACTTTACCTTCAGAATTTGATGCCCCTATAATTGCAACAGAATCTGGTTTAAACATCTTGTCAAGACTATCCATATTTTGTCTCCTATAGTTAATCTAATTCAGTTAAAAATTAAATTACTTAAAATTAGAATTAAAGAGTCATTATACTCTGATTTAATATAACAAACATACTATAATCTAATTAAACTAAATAGTAATCTTTTTTGCCATTAGATTAATTTTATCATTAATTCACTTTAAGATTTAAATAATTTTTGGAAAAATCCGATAGGGATTAGTTTCCAAATTAATAAACATGTATTATTTAATTATTGTAATATAAATAATTTATCATTATAAATAATTAAAAATTAATGATATTTATAAAGTTTATAAAAAAAATTTTATTAAAAAAACTAAATCGGCTTCCTATATAATAATAAGTTTAAGATGTTTTAAATAATTTCTCATTAATAACCATTATTTTATATAAAAAAATAAGAAATTAAAAGAAAACTGAAAAAACAACTAAAAAATATCATTTAAACAAAAAATAAGTGAATATGAATAAAGATTAAAAATATTACAGTTTTTATTAAAATCTGGAAAAGAATCAATTAAAAATAACTGATAATCATATAATTTATAATAATATGAAAATGGGTACTTTAAAAAATCTTAAAATAATAATATAATATAATATAATTCTAAAAATATTTCCTCTTATTAGTAAGAAACGATCCAAAATAAAATAAAATAAAAAAATAAAAAATATTGATTTTGATAGTCTATTCAAATAAGGAAGTTGTTAACTCATCCAAATATCTATATAAGTCATCAGGACCATATTTATCAATATTTTTCATCCAAAATGAGGATAATCTTGAAATTCCACCAACGTAAAATTCTGAAACTACCTCAACAGGATATTTAAATTTATAACCCTTTTCTTCCTCCTCATATAATCTTTCTTTAAGATCATCGGATATTATATCCCCTAAGATTTTAAGGGTTCTCATATCTTCATTTTTAAGAATGATTGAGGAATACAACTCTTTATTATCATAAATATAATGAGTAATTATCTTTTCTAAATTAGAATAATATTCCCTAATATTTGAGGGGTTATTATTAATCACTTCATTTGCAATATTACTAGTTAAAGACTTAACCGTATATTCCAATAATTCATATTTATCATTAAAATGATAATAAAAGGTACTTCTTGGAATATTTGCCTCCTTACAGATGTCTATAACTTTAATATTTTCAATAGAATTATCAATTAGAAGATTTCCAAGTGCCTTAACTAAAGCTTCATCTATACCCGTTTTATTAGTTTTTCCTCTAGAAACCATTTTCTTTTCCTCCTAATTGTAAAAAAAATTTAGAATATTGTATGTATTTAATAATAAATAAAAGTTTTTATATGTACAAAATATCAATGTTGTACAGTTAAAACCCTAGAATGAACAAATAATCAAAAAATGGTTCATGATTAACTTTAAGAATATAAAAACATGAAAAAAATTTTTAAATAACCCAAAGCGATAAACCAGAATAAAACATTACTTAAAACTAAAATTGTTTGAAAAGGTATTAAATTAATGAAAAAATAAGAAGAATTAAAGAAATAAATAAGATAAAAAAGGGATAAAAGAGTTTTAATTCTAAATCCATTAAACAAAATAAAATTAAATGTTTAAATATAGTGTTATAAATGTTTAAACATAAAACAAAAGATAGATAACAAAGGAAAGCTTTATATATACATATAAACCATTTTTAATTAGAAATTAAAAGGGATGATAAAAATGGTTAGTAATAAAAGTGCTGCAGTTATCTCCTTTTTCCTACCAGGAATAGGTCAAGCTGCTCAAGGCAAGACAGGTTATGGAATAGCAACATGGATTATCACATTAATTATTGCATATGCAATTTACTATTTCACACAACCTAATGTATGGTATGCCATAATTATTTATTTCATCATAGGTATTATTGCAGCATACTATGCCTATAAAGATGATGGCAGAAGTAGTGAATAATCACTACTTACCCATCTTTTGGAGATTCTTAAAAATTTTTTCTAAAACTTAAAAAAAAAACAATTCAAAAACTAACTGATATCTAGACAATTGAAATTTTAAGACCCTTAAAACAAAGAAAAGAGTATTACTAATTTTTTTAATCATACCTAGGATCAAATTAAAATCCATAAAAAAAACCTATTGAATAAATTACACATCAAGTTTATCTTAATAAAAAACTTTAAAAAAGACTTTAACTTGAACATATTACTTTTTTTGTAAAATAAAAGAGAAATAAATTGATAAAATAAAATTAATGAAATAAATAATAGTCTAGACAAATTTTAAAAAGTGAACAAACAACCGTTTTTTTATTAGAGAGTTATAAAAAATAATAAAGTATATCAATTATAAAAATAGTAATAATAATTGAAAAAATATTTATATAATGAACATTTTGTGAAATAAGTTCATAAAATTAGATAATCTTTAAAAAATTAGGATTATAATATAAATTTGTTAATACTTTATAAAAAAATAGGCGAGATGATTTTATGAGCAAAAATAAATCCCCAGAGGAAGAAGCTGCAAATACAAAACAAATGATAGAAACCTTTGAAAACATTGTAAACAGCTCAATCTCTCATAAAGTTCTTAATAGTGCACTTTCCTATTGTGATAAATGTGGAGAAACAAGACTTGAATCTGCACTAAGATACATTGTAGGACTTCAAGATGATATCTGTTTAAAATGTAAAGTATTAGTTCCTAGTATTAAACTTATAATTAACAAAGGTTTATCCACTTTTGATACATCAGAAGAAAGTTTCATGAAAGCAATGCAGGATGAGACATGGATAAGAGGATTAGTTACTACATTCCAGGGTATGGCCAAATTTGGTGTACAAACACCATTTGTACCTGGAGCACCTTACCAGATTGTATGGAACATTACAAGAAAATGTAACTTTAAATGCCTACATTGTTATGAAAACGCAGGACGCAAAGGTGATGATGAGCTTAGTCCCGATGAAATTTTTAAAGGAATTAAAAAATTAGCTGATGCAGGTGTAATTTCAATTGCATTTTCAGGTGGAGAACCTAGTACAGATCCACATATAGTGGATTATGTTAGATATGCTTCCAGTCTAGGAATGTATGTGTCAATGGCAACAAATGGTTACATATACTCCAAAAAGGAGAAGGTTCAAGAAATTGTGGATGCAGGTCTACAATTCGTACAGATTAGTTTAGATGGTCTTAACCCTAAAACACATGATGAATTTAGACAGGTACCTGGTTCCTGGGAACATGCAGTACAGGCCATAAAAAACTTCAATGAAACCGATGCATTTGTCGAGGTCTCAACTACAGTTACACAGAAAAACAAAAATGAAATCCCCGATATGATTGATTTCATGAGAGAACTAAAAGTCGGATGGTTTATGTTATATAACTTTATTCCAACGGGTAAAGGTTCTGAGGCAAGGGAATTAGATCTAACTGCAGAGGACAGATTGGAACTTTTAAATTTAATCTATAGAGAAAATGGTAAAGGAGAATTACAAATATTATCTACAGCCCCACAATTTGCAGATATTGCTGTCCATACAAATCCTGCAGATCTTGATAGGGATGATGATAAAAGATTAATTCCTACCCACTTCTATAATGTAGAATACAGTAACCCTGCAATGATGGAACTTTCAAGATTTATTGGAGGCTGTGGTGCAGGAAGGTTCTATCTTGGTATAGAACCTAACGGTGATATTTACCCATGTGTCTTCTTCCCACATGATGAGATACTTAGGGTAGGAAACATTAAAGAAGATGATATGGACGACATTTGGACAAACAGTAAAGTCCTAAAGGAATTAAGAAATAAAGATATTCTTAAAGATAGCTGTAGCGAATGTGAATCCAAATACATCTGCGGTGGATGTAGAGCAAGAGCATATACCATTACTGGAGATTACCTTGCAGGCGATCCCGGTTGTAGAAAATATGACGAATATATCCAAAACCATAGACAAAATTATATTAACAAAGAAGTAGAGGCAGGAAAATAATTCCCAATCTACTTCCAACTTTTTTTAAACCAAAGCAACTAATTTTTAAATTACCAAACTACTGTTTTTCATATACCAAATTTATTTTAGATATTTAAATCCAATGAAGATTATAATTAGAATATTTTACAGATAATCTTTTTAAAAAAAAAAATATTAAATTTTAAAGTCAATAAAAAAATTAAAAATTAGACTATTTAAATCCTGTTTATATATATTCTATAAACCAAAAACAAGATAAAAATAAAGAAATTAATTTAAACAAAAATATGATTAACTAAAATAACAGAACTATTTAAACTATCAGAATATTTATATCCAAATAAATTTATAAAAAAGATAATCATCAAAGAATAATTAAAAATTAAAAATCTATTAAAAAATAGATTATAATAAAGTTATTAAATTGGAAAAATGATTAATTTTTAAAAAATAATAAATGGCTAAAAAACATATAAAATCAACAAGATAGTAATAGCTGAAAAACAGCAGAAACCTAAAATCAATAAAAAAGAGATTAAAAAAAAGAATTTAATATTAAAATCAATAATTAAGGAAATGAAATTTTTAATCACTAATTTCATAACCTAAATCAGTTAATTTTGCACGGATATCATCGGATAAATCATATTGTTTATTAGCTCTAAGCTTTTTACGGGTGTCTGCGATTAAATCAAGTAAAGCTTCCTCGTTATCTCCATTGTTACCATTATCATCTAGGAAAATAATTCCCAAAATATCATTAACAGTAACTAAAAATCCTTTAATAGCCAATATATCATTAATATCCAGGTCTTTTAGCTGACTTTTAGATTCACTAATTAATTCAAACAAAGATGCGATAGCTTTAGGAGTATTAAAATCATCATCCATTGCATTGAAGAAAGAAACAATGGTGGATTTTAAAACATCATAACTAGTTGATTCAAGGGAATCGATTTTATCCTCTATGACATCCTCATCCTCAAATTCACTATTTAGGATCTCATCAACATCATCAACATATGATTTAATCTTATCCAAACTCTTACCTGCCTGGTGAAGACTGTCTTTTGAGAAATCTATAGGACTTCTATAATGGGTGGATAATACAAAGAATCTAAAAGTCTCTGGAGATACTTCTTTAAGTAAATCTCTAATTGTAATAAAGTTTCCAAGAGATTTTGACATTTTCTCCCCGTCAACATTTAAAAATCCTGTATGTAACCAATAATTAACCATCGGTTTTTTACCTGATACCGCTTCCATCTGTGCAATTTCTGCATCATGATGAGGGAATATTAAATCAAGACCTCCACCATGAATATCGTATTGTTCACCAAAGTATTCCTCAGTAATTGCGGTATCCTCAATATGCCATCCAGGTCTACCTTTACCCCATGGGGAACTCCATACAGGTTCACCATAATATTCAATACCATCCCTTTTCTTCCATAAAGCAAAATCCCTAGGATCCTTTTTAGTTTTATCTTCCTGAAGTCTATGACCTTCAAGTTCATCTATTTTCCTATTGGACAATTTGGCAAAATCCTTGAATTTATTTACCTGAAAATAAACTCCTGTATCTGTTTCATATGCATAACCCTTTTCTATTAATCTCTCAATTTGATTAATGATTTTATCCATATGATCTGTTGCTCTCATTTGAAGGTTTAGACCTTTAACATTTAGGGATTCCATATCCTCATTATATCTACGTTCATACTTTCTTGCAAGGTCAAAACATACTGAACTTAAATCATCATTTACCTTTCCGATTTCCTTTCCCCTATTGATAATTTTATCGTCAATATCAGTAACATTTTGCATATAAATAACTGAATAACCTTTATATTCCAAATATCTTTTTATCATGTCAAAAGATATATAAGTTCTACCATGACCTATATGAGCATCATTATAAACGGTAGGTCCACATACAAAGAATTTTACTATATTCTTATTAATTGGTTTAAAATATTCTTTTCTACGTGTTAAAGTAGAATATAATTTAAGTGAACAAGTATTATTTTCTTTCTTATTATTATTCATAATATTCTCCATTTCTTTGTATAAAATTAAAATTGATTATTAAAAATAGTATTCAAACATTTAAATTTAAGAATTCATGAATCCTATAATTTTTTAAGTCTATTAAATATATAATACTAATATTTTTTTAATTATAACATATAAAATTTTGTAATCTCTTAAAAAAAAATAGTAGGACATATCTAAAAATCAATGAAAATTTATAATAAAAACTATCACAAGAAACTTAAATAATAAAAAAAAGTCAGATTAAATAATTTAAAGGCAAGATAGGGATTTGAACCCCAGTATCATGGTCTGCAGCCACGCACCTAAGCCTCTCGGTCACCTTGCCAATTTATTCAACATTATAATTTTAGTAAAAACTAGTATATAAAGTTATGTATTTTTCATAGCATATAAATTTTTTTAAATAAAAAATAAAAAAGAGGTTTTAATAAAAGTTAAAGTATCTTAACATCTCATATTAGAACCTAAGCAGGCATGACATTCAAGGGGCATATTACCTTTATCATGATGTAATTGACACATTACATCTTCCGCTTTAATAAAACGACATATCTCACATGTACGTGGTATAATATCTAATTTTTTAGCATCCCCCTTATAAAGATCAATTGCAAAATTTCTTATTAATGCCTTAACATCATCTGAAAGTTCTAACTCACTACCTCTTTTATCAGTAATATATTGACTAACTGCTGGTTGAGTAATGTCCATTAACTCTGAGATATCTTTTTGTTTCATACCTAAAGATAAGAGTTGTTTAGCTAATTCAGAACGAATTGCTGGAATTACATACCAAACTACCATTTCACAAGGTGGTTTCATTTTAATCCCCTCATATTTTTTATTTAAATATATAAATTCTACAACTTTTATCAATAAACTTTACTATTGTTAACTTATTTAAATATTATTATAATTTTCTAGTATATAAAAGTATCCAATAATAAAATAATGATGTTAAAGGGAAATTAGCCGTAAAAAAGCTAATTTAACTGGTTAATATTAAAAAAAAATTCAAAAATAGCTGTATTTTAAAAAATAAAGAAAATATAACATTGTAATATTAATCCAATCTTATAAATAAAATATAATTTTTTATTAAAAAAAATTAAGAAAATAAAAAAAATCTAAAAGTCCACACCTAAATTAAATTGATAATGAATCTTTTATCCAGGTTCAATAATATTATAAATAAAATGAATCTAGGAATAATATTAAAAATTATTCTTTAAAATTTTCATACTTGGTTCCGGAATACTGTGCGGTATATAATTCTCTTAAAGCCGTAATCTCTTTTTCAATATCAGATTGACGTTTATTAATAGATTTTATTTTATCTTTAACAGGATCTGGAAGTTTATTATGTTCTAAATCTAAAGGACATGAATTGGTTTTAGACTTAACCACTCTGCCAGGAATGCCTACACAGGTTGAATGTGGTGGAACATCTTTAAGCACAACAGAGCCAGCACCAATTTTAGAGGAATAACCAATTGTAATATCCCCCATTACTTTAGCACCTGCACCTACTACAACCGCATCCTCAACAGTAGGATGTCTTTTCTTTTTCTCTAATGAAGTACCCCCTAAAACGGCACCCTGATAAATTAACACATCGTCACCAACAATAGTAGTTTCACCTATTACAACACCCATACCATGGTCTATAAAAACCCTTCTACCTAAAAGAGCACCAGGATGGATTTCAACACCAGTTAACCATCTTCCAATTGTTGAATTAAATCTTGCTAAAAATTTAGCTCCGTGAATCCATAACCAGTGACTAAATAAATGGAACCATATTGCATAAACTCCAGGATAACAAAATAAGACTTCGATAGAACTCCTACATGCAGGATCTCTCATTTTAGCTGTTACAATATCCTCTCTTATTCTGTTAAACATTAGATATCACCTAAAAATTATTTAAAAAAATTTTAATTATTATATATTTTTAATTATATAATATATAAAATTAATTCAGAATTTAAAATAATTTAAATGATTTAAAAAAAGAAAATAAATGATTTTAGATTAATATTAATCTAATTCTCAAAATTACTATTCGAATTTAAACTCTGAAATTAATCCTGTGGAAATATTTCAGGACCATATTTCTCATAAATATCACTGAAAACCCACTCGGTAGATAAATATCTATCTCCTGAATCTGGTAAAATAGCTACAATGGTTTTACCTTTATTTTCAGGTTTACGGGCAAGTTCTAAAGCCGCATAAGTTGCTGCTCCAGAGGAAATTCCTGCAAAAATACCCTCTTCTCTTGCAAGTGCAAGTAAAGTTTTTGCTGCATCATCATCACTTACAGGTACGATTTCATCTATTACATCACCATGGTAAGTTTCTGGAACAAATCCTGCACCAATACCCTGGATTTTATGTGGACCCTTTTCACCTTTACCTAAAGTCTGTGATGTTTCAGGTTCAACTGCAACAGCTTTTAAATCGGGATTTACCTCTTTGATACCTTCTGCAATACCGGTAATAGTTCCTCCAGTACCTACTCCTGCTACAACAATATCCACATTTCCATCAGTATCCCTTAAAATTTCTTGAGCTGTGGTTTTCTTATGGAATTCTGGATTTGCTTGATTTTTAAACTGTGCAGGGTTTACAGAATTTGGAATTTCTTTAAGTAATTCATCAGCTTTAGCAATAGCTCCACCCATACCTTCTGAACCAGGAGTTAATACAATTTCAGCACCATATACTGCAAGTAATTTTCTCCTTTCAACAGACATGGTCTCAGGCATTGTTAAAATTAATCTGTATCCTCTTTGTGCAGCTACAAATGCAAGTCCAATACCAGTGTTACCACTTGTTGGCTCAATAATTACAGAATCTTTATTTAAAATTCCTCTCTCTTCAGCATCTTCAATCAATGCCACACCGATTCTATCTTTTACACTACCTGAAGGGTTGACACCCTCAACCTTTACAAGCACATCTGCATCTAAGTCTCCGGCTAAATTATTTAACCTTACTAATGGAGTATTTCCTATAATTTCTGTAACGTTTTCTGCTATTCCTCTTGTTAATTTTGGTAAGTTGACCATTTTTTATCACCATAATTTCAATTAATATAATTTTATTTTTAAAGTTTAACAAATTTTTGTTTTATTATTTAAGATGTATATTATAATATAATTGTTGTCATTAATTCCTTAACGTATTATAATTTTTAATAAATATTATTTCAAATATATTTAAAAAAATTACATTTAATATAAAATATAACTATTGTTATAATTTATTAAATGTAAGATTTTTCTTAATTTAAATTTAATAAAAACATCTCAACAATCTAGCCAACAATTAAAATTGAAGGCTTTTTAAAAAAAATCATATAACAAGTTTATAAATATCGCAAAAATTTTTAAGATTATAAACCTCATTATATAACTATAGTTATATTTAATTTTGTTACTTATAAATGTTTTGATTTAAATTTAGAAATATTTGAAATAATAAAAAATAATAGATATAAGGAAGTTATTTGAAAAAGAGCAAAATCAAAGTAAAATGATAAATTAAAATATATTAATTATCCTTTTCATCATTCAATGGATCATAATCACATAAATCATAAATCGGACAAATTTCACATTGGGGTGAAGTTGGCTTACATATGGTTTGACCAAACTGTACCATCAGATCATTAAGTTCTATCCATAAATCTTTTGGAACAAAACTCATTAATTCCTTTTCAGTGTCTTCCGGTTTTTTAGTATCTACAAAACCCCACCTATTTGAAATTCTATGAACATGGGTATCTACCGGAATAGCAGGTTCATTAAAAGCAAATACCAAAACACAATTAGCAGTTTTCCTTCCAACACCTGGAAGTGACATAAGCTCCTTTAAATCATCTGGAACCTCACCACCATATTGATCTATTAGAATTCTGGAAACCTCCTTAATACGGCCTGCCTTAACTCTGTAAAAACCAGCAGGTTTTATAAGTTCCTGAATTTTTTCAATTGACCCATCGGCTACAGCATAAATATCAGGATAAACACTGAAAAGATTCTCAGTAGCTTGGTCTGTATTTTCATCCCTCGTTCTCTGGGATAAAATAGTTCTAATAAGAACCTTATATGGATCCCTGTTACATACGACCCTAATGGTATAATTTTCATTTAAAATTTTCATGATTTTTTTAATCCTATCAACACGATTATCTGTCATGATTATGCCTCATACTCTAATTTTAAATTTATACCAATTTCTTTCATAAGTTCAATGAAATTCGGGAAAGACACATTGAAGACATCACCGTCTTCAATTGAAACATTATAGCCCTTAAGATTTAGTAAGATCAATCCCATGGCTAGCCTATGATCTTTATGGGAAGATAAAATAATCTCCTTATTCTTATCCATAGTCTGGCCGTTGATTATAATATAATCCTCAAACTCCTCAAGTTCACAGCCACATTTTCTAAGTTCCTCACATGTAGTGGAAATTCTGTCTGTTTCCTTAAATCTGGTGTGACCGATTCCAATGATTTTAGTTCTACCTTTTGCAAGTGATGCTAAAACCGCAACGGTAATGAGTAAATCAGGAGCATCTGATAAATCAATAGTATCAATTGCATTGAGGTTTCCATCGGATTTAATAGTTACAGAGGAGTCATCACAGGTAATATCTGCACCCATTTTGCTTAAGATATCTAAAATAATCTTATCTCCTTGTTTAGAATCTTTAAAAAGATTTAATATAGTAATTTCACCACCAAATATACAGCAGGCTGCAAGAAGATATGAACAGGAAGAATAATCCCCTTCAACTGTATACTCACAACCCTCATACATCTGAGGTTCAACTTTAAAATTGGATACTGTACATGATTTATAATCTTTACTACAGGAATCATGTTTAATATTCTCACAGGATTCTACATTAACGGAGAATTTATTCATTAAATCAATAGTCATATCCACATAAGGTTTTGAAACAAATTCCGGTAAAACTTCTAAGTCAACACCTTTTTCACTTAACGGTGCTGATATAAGAATTGAGGATATGAACTGGGAGGACACATCACCAGAGATAGAAGTATTTCCTCCAGTAAAACCTGGATAGACAGTTATAGGCGCTTTACCATTATCAGATTCTGTTTTAACACCTAAATCACTTAAGGCATTTAAAAGATTAGCCATCGGTCTTGTTTTAAGTGATTCATCCCCTGTAAATATTACTTTATTATTACCTAAAGCTGCAACAGATGTTAAAAGTCTAAGGGATGTTCCGGAATTAGCCAAATCAATAATAGGTTCCCTTTCAACACCTGCAATTAAAGGTTCAAAATTAGGGGAAACTTTACCGCCAACCCCCTCAACCTCAATATAATCTGAAAAATTAGTAATCTTTGCACCTAAAGTGGAACATGCAGATAAAGTTGCAAGTGTATCCTCAGAAATTAAAGGATTGAAAAGTAAACTTTCACCTTCTGCAAGTGAAGCTAAAATAATAGCTCTATGAGTGTAACTCTTTGATGGAGGAGCTTGAATAACCCCCTCAATATCTAAACATCTTTTAAATTTTAATATCATATCAATCAAGTCATAAATTATTTAATAATAAGAAGTAAAATTAAATTTTCAAAATAAAATAGTATAATATATTATATTATTATATACTCATTTTATAAATTTTTATAATTTTAAAATAAATATCTCAGAAATATTAATAAAAAAAAGATAATATAAAAAATAATCCTAAAAAAAATAAAAATAGAGAGGTTATTAAATTAACTATCTGATAACTTCCAATATAACATCTAAGTCTTCGGATTGGAATATATCTACCTTTTCACCAGTAGAACCTACAACCTCTGTTTTTAAATTTAAGAAATCCTCACTAACTTCCAAATCATCAATGGTAAGTTTTGAATTTTCTTCTAATTCTTTTGCAATCTCTTCAGCTGTATGGGATTTAATATATCCTATAATTTTACCTGCATCTTTTCTAAATGTAGGTCCGATTTTACTCATATCAGGTTCTACTTCAACAACAATTTCATGTACATCTGGTTTTCCGGTTTGTACATCTAAATTATTAATTTTTAAGGTACCTTTAATGTCCCCTGCAAACTCATCAAATACTTCTTTTAATTCACCATTTGTATAAACGTTAACAGCAGATAAAGGAGCATTTAATGCTATTTTATTAGAGGATTTAAACCTTCTAACCTCGTCAATTAAAAGTACAGCAAGATCACCATTGTCCCTTAACTCATCCCTATCAAATTCCTCTTCCACTTCAGGCCAAGAAGTACAATGGATACTTCCTTTATTAAAGTGTTGGAATACTTCCTCTGTAAAGAATGGGGTAATTGGAGCAAGTAGTTTTAAAGTGTTTTCCACCACATATCTAAGGGTGTATTTTGCTGCAATTCTTGATTCGTCTGAGATGTCATCATTGTATAACCTGTATTTTACAGATTCAATGTATTCATCACAGAAATCATGCCATACAAATTGTTCGATGGTGGTTATGGTTTTTGCATATTCAAAGTCCTCAAATGCCTTATCAACAATTTGATTAACCTTATTAAACTTAGCTAAAATCCACATATCAGATGGATTTAAATTTTGTTTTATTTCACCATCATTGGATAGATCATCATCGGAGAATATATGCATACTAATGAATCTAAATGCATTCCAGAATTTTCTAAGGAACTTATAACCATGTTTGATATCCTTCCATGCAAATGCTACATCGGAACCTGGAAGACTGTTTGCCGCCCATGTCCTTAACGGATCTGCACCATATTCATCGATGACATCCTCTGGACCAATAACATTTCCACGGGACTTACTCATTTTATATCCGTCTTCACCGAATACCATACCATTAATTACAATATCACTCCATGGCTTTTTACCTGTTAATGCCAAACATCTTAAAATGGTATAAAATGTCCATGTACGAATAATATCATGTCCTTGAGGACGTATGGTTGCCGGAAAATCATTAACATATGACGGATCAGGCCATCCCGCAATAGAAAGTGGTGAAATTGAACTGTCCATCCAGGTGTCCAATACATCAGTTTCACCAATGAACTCTTCACATCCACATTCACAAGGATGGTTTGGTTTGTCCACAGTTGGATCAATTGGCAATTGATCCTCATCAGGTAAGATGATTTTACCACAGTTTTTACAATACCAGACAGGTATAGGTGTTGCAAATAATCTTTGTCTTGAGATACACCAATCCCATTCCATTGAATCCGCCCAATTTAAGAGTCTTGATTCCATATGTTTTGGAACCCAATTAATCTCATTAGATGCTTCTTTAACCTGGTCAATTAGTTTTCTAACAGCAATAAACCATTGTTTTTTAACAAGAATTTCAATAGGGGTTTTACATCTCCAACAGGTTCCAACATTTTGTTCAAGGTCTTCTTGTTTTACAAGATATCCCTCATCTTTTAAATCCCTAATTGTAGCTTCTTTAGCATCGGCCAAGGTCATGCCTTCATATCTACCTGCTGCGGAAGTCATAGTACCTTGTTCTGTAATAGCTTCAATTATTTCAAGATCGTATTTATTAACCCAAGCTACATCGGTTTTATCCCCAAAGGTACAAACCATTACTGCACCTGTACCAAATTCAGGATCCACTTCCTCATCTGCAATAATTTTAACTTTTTGAGAGGTTAAAGGTACCTCCACATATTTACCTAAAAGATGATTGTATCTTTCATCATCAGGATGAATTACAACAGCTACACAAGCAGACATTAATTCAGGTCTTGAGGTTGCGATTAAAATTCCATCTTCCTTAGGGTCGGAATTTCTACCATCAGGCCTTATATAAGAATTATCCTCTGGAAATTCACTTACGCCAGACAAATCTGCAGGTGGAAAATTAACATAATTCAAATGAGATTGATTATCGGTATATTCAACCTCTGCAAATGCAATAGCTGTTTCACATCTAGGACACCAATATACAGGATGAATACCCCTATAGATCAATCCTTGTTCATACATTTTTAGGAAGGAATATTGAGTTCTCTTTCTGTATTCCGGAGTCATTGTAATAAATTCCCTAGACCAGTCTTGTGAGAAACCAACTGATAACATCTGTTTCTTCATAAGGGCAATGTTTTCAGTAGTTAAATCAATACACATATCCCTAAATTCGGCTCTTGAAACATCATTTTTCTTAATGTTATGGATTTCTTCAACTTTTACCTCGGTAGGGAGTCCATGACAATCCCAGCCTTGAGGGAATAGTACATCATAACCTTTCTGTCTTCTGTATCTTGCATCCATATCCATATAAACCCAGTTTAAAACATGCCCTAAATGGATTTTACCTGTTGGATATGGTGGGGGAGTATCAATAATATATCTTGGTCTTGTTCCATCACCAATATATTTATAGATCTCATCGTCTTGCCATTTCTCTTGCCATAATTTCTCTTTCTTATGGTCATAATCTTTTGGTATATCTTCGGCTGCCATATTTTCACAACGAATTCTTGTATAAAAATTAAGTAAATATCAATTATAAATTTAAAAAAACTAATAATTTTCTAAAATATTCATACCATAATAAATTCTAAAAACTAAGTATATAATAATATATATTTTATTTTAAAAATAAAGTTTTTTAAGAATTTTTAAAAGCAAGAAAACTAAAAATTTTTCAATCTGATTATTTTAAAAAAATTATATTTTATAATATTATATTATTATTAATAATAGATAAATATTTAATTAATATAATTAATAAAATACATTATTATAATTTAATAAATTGATTTTTAAAAAACTAATGGAGAAAGAGTTATGGAACTATTATGGTTTTATATTGCAATCGTATTAGCCATAAGTGATATTGTCCATGGACAACTTACTTGGAACATATTTAATGATTTCTATATCCTATTTGGAGGGATACTTCATATAAGTACTAAAAGTAATGTCAAGGCATGGCTGATTCATGAATTCTTAGAAGCGGTATTCCACTTCATTATACTGTCACTTGTATTCTTAAATATTGAAATTGGATTTTTAGCCGCATTAATACATTTAACAATAGATTTAACCCATTCCATATTTATTAGAAATATGTCAACAATTGAACACAGGGCAATGCACTTTGTAATAGAATCATTATTTTTCATAATAATCTTCGGATTCTAAATTTATTAATTAAATTTATTTAAAATTTAATATTACTAATTATTTTTTTAAAAAAAGTTTGGAGATATATAATGCCAGTTATTACATTTGAATATCAAGATTTAAAAGACTTAGGAATTGATATCGAAAAAGATAAACTTATTAACACATTACCAATGATGGGAAGCGACATTGAAGACTATAACGATAAAGAAATTAAGGTTGAATTCTTCCCAAACCGTCCGGATAATTTATCTATTGAAGGTGTTGCAAGATCACTTAAAGGTTTTTTATCAATGGAAACTGGACTTCCAAAATACGAAGTTGAACCATCAGGGGAAAAGGTCTTTATATCTAAGGAAGTGGAAAATATTAGACCTTACATTGCATTTGCAAAGATAGAAAATGTAGATTTTACAGGAAATAAAATCAAATATATCATGGATTTCCAGGAAAACCTTCACTGGGTAATTGGCCGTGACAGAAAAAAAGTTGCAATTGGTATTCATAATGCGGATGTAGTATCTGGAGACTTCCATTACATTGCAACAGAAAAGGATGAACATCCATTCATACCCCTTGAAATGGATAAAGAATATACACCTGCAGAAATCCTAGAAGAAAATGAAAAAGGTAAAAAATATGCACATCTTCTTGAAGGATTTGACAAATACCCAATGATTACAGACAATGAAGGTAAAATTTTATCCATGCCACCAATTATAAATGGAAATCTTACAAGATTAGAAGAGGATACACATACAATCATTGTAGATATAACAGGAACAGATAAAAAAGCAGTAGAACAATCATTAAACATAATTTGTTGTTCATTTGCAGAGGTTGGCGGAAAAATAAAGAGTATGGAAATGGTTTATGAGGATAAAACAATCACAACCCCCGATCTAACTCCAAGGGAAAAAACAGTGCATGTGGATTATACAAATCAACTTATTGGTGGAACTAACCTTAATGCAGAAGATGTGAAAAGGTTACTTGAGAAAGCTAGATTTGATGCTGAGATATTAAATGAAAATGAGTTAAATGTTAAGATTCCCCCATTTAGGATAGATATCTTACATGAAGTGGACATTATTGAAAATGTTGCAATACAATATTGTATTAAAAAGATCCCTAGTAAACTACCGGATATAAGCACTATTGCATATGAGCATGATTGGTTTAAAGCGGAAAAAACCATCCGTGAACTTATGGTAGGACTCGGATTTACCGAGATTATGAGTTTAATGTTAACCTCAGAGGAATCCCAATACAAAAAAATGTTACAGGAAGAAAAGGAACATGTTCAAGTTGCAAAACCAATTAGTGTTGAAGGAACAATGATAAGAACCAGTCTTCTCAATACATTACTTGAGTTTTTAGAAGATAACAAAGCCGAGGATTTACCTCAGAAAATATTTGAAATTGGAGATGTCCTATATTTAGATGATTCAACCCAGTTTAACACAAGATCCGGTAAAAAGTTAGCGGCAGCTGTATGTCATTCAAATGCTAATTTTACTGAAATTAAATCTATTATGACATCCGTCCTTTCAAATTTAGGTTATACAATGGAAATTTCCTCATCAGAAAATCCTAGTTTCATTAAGGGAAGAGTTTCAGATGTTAAAGGAAGTTCAAAAAATGGTAACATTAAAGGAGTCTTTGGTGAAATATCTCCGGAAGTAATTACAAACTTCGATTTAGAATATCCTGTAATTGCATTTGAGATTGAATTTTTAAAAGATTAATCAATCTCTTCTTTTTTTCACATTTTAATAATATTTAAAAAAAATTACTTATTTTATACTGTCTTACAAATAGAAACGTGGCCAGAATCTCATTTTTACATCAAATATAAAATCAAATAATGAACCCCTATTTTAAAAAAATATCTGAATCCATTAAGATTTTTATTGAAATAATTCAATTATCAAGATCATGATTTAAGGATTAAAATGTTATTTAAAACTTATCATAAATCTCATCTTAAATTCATAGACAATATGCACAGAACTACACAACCCAGAAACCCCAAAACTAACCTTAAACAAAAAATAAAAAACAGTAATCCTTAAAATCAAGATTATGAAAAATAAATAAATATTTATAAAAAAATAGTGCAAATCCATAATATTTCCTATAATAAATATATAATTTCAATAGTTTGTTTAAGAAAAATTTTCAAAAAATCATGTTTTGACTTGTAAAAACAATAAAGTTATATACAAACATAAAGTTATATTACAATGTTAAGTGCAATTCGAGTAATAAAATTTTATAAGAAAATTTCTTAAAATACTTTTTTATAAAGTTAAAGGATTATAAGACGAAATTTATTAATAAAAATTAAAATTTATTAATTATTTCATTTATTAAAAGATAAATGATTAGATAACACTAAAAAAAATAATATCTAATAGACTTTTAATTTACTCAATTCCATTTAATGATTAATTTTTAATATTTTTACAAAGAGGTTTAAAATATGAATAATAAGAAACTAATCTTTTCAGTTTTAATATTATTTGTAATTTTAACACTTGGATGTGTAAGTGCAGCACCTGATAATGGTACTAGTGACAGTTCAGTTCAAACCGTATCAGTTGATGATGCTAATGAGGTAACATCAGACAATGTAGATACTGATGTTAATTCTGCAACTAATAATACTAAAGATGTTGTATCAGATCCAAGTACTGTTCAAATTACAAAGGACATGGATAATAGTGCTATCCAAACTGCAATTGATGGCGCAAATGATGGCGACACTATAAACTTTGAAAATTCAACATACACCAATATTAATTTAGTTGTTAATAAATCACTTAACCTAATTGGTAATGGTGCAACCTTAACAGGTACTCCTGCTTCAGGTAATAGATGGAATGGTATAATGATGATCTTAAACTGTAGCAACACAAATGTCACAGGATTTAATTTCATCTGTGAAGGCGTTACAGGACCTGTAATGATGAATACTCCATCTACATTAACAGTTATAAATACAACCAATACCCTTATTGAAAACAATACTGTAACTGGTGGAAGATTCGGTATTGCCATAAGCAGTAACTTCAATGCACCTAATTACGATGCGATTGTAAGAAACAATATTGCATATAATGCATTAGATGCAGGAATCCAATCCTTTGGTTCAGCACGTACATTAATTACAAACAACACTGTTATAAACTCAAGTAACCATGGTATTGATGTAAGACATGGAACTGGACCTAATTGTACTGTTGTTAACAATACCGTAATTGGTGGAAAAGAAGGTATTTATATAATGCATTCTACAGGTCATACTGTTGAAAACAACACTATTATAAACACTACAATCAGCGGTATAACTGGATATGGTGCTTCTAATACTGTATTTGATTACAACAACATTAGTGGTAGTAGAATTGGATACTTACTTGCAAGTGGATACAGTAACATCACTATCGGTAACCACAATACATATAATTTAGACTTCGTTCCTATGACCCCTACTTTCACTTACCAAATCGTAACAAGTGACAGTACACTTCCAAGTTATGGAACCTATACTGATTCCTCATATACTGCAACTGAAACCAATATACAAGCAAAAAACGTAACTAGAAGATATGAAAGTACTGAAAATAGTACATTTACTGCTAAACTCTGGCATGATGCTATTAACTACCCAATCCCAGACCAAACATTATATGTAACCATTGATGGTGTAACCTATGTAAATGTAACTGACGATAGTGGTGCTGTAAATATAGATATAAGCAACCTTACTATCGGTACACACTCCGTATATGTTTCCTACAATGGAACTGACTACGGTGCATCTAACTGGACAGGTTACATCAATGTAATTGGTGAAGAAGGATACACAGTCACTGTATCTGATGTTAATATGACCTATAAAGATGGTAGTAAAGTTGTTTTAAAACTTACTAAAGACGGTGTAGCTTGTGCTAATGAAACTGTAACAATAACTGTTTGTGGTAAAACCTATACAAGAATTACCGATGAAAACGGAACTGCTACATTAAATATTAATTTATACCCTAGAACTTACACAGTTACTGGAGCTTATAAAGGAATAACTGCTCAAAGTACTGTAACTGTAAACAAAGGTACTGTAAAATACACATCCATAACTACTAATGTTAAACGTGGAAATAATTTCAGCTTTACTGTATTAGACAGTAAAAACAAAGTTGTTTCTGGCCAAAAAGTTAAAATTACTGTTTGTGGTAAAACTTACTACAAAACTACTGATTCAAAGGGTAAAGTTTACCTTAAAATTAATTTAAACCCAAGAACATACAAAATTACCTACAGTTTAGTAAACAACAATCTTTACTCCAACGGTAAAGTTACAAAAAGTACTAACTTAGTAGTTAGAAAATAAATTATAAAGATAGGATATTCACTTTTCTTAAGTGAATATTCTTTTACTTTTTAAAAATCAAACACACTTATTTTAAATTATTTTTATTAAAATTAACTTAATTCAGAAAAAACAAGACCCTTTTTTATAAAAACTAAAGATTGAAGTTAATTCAAATATAAAAAAAGAGAAAAACCATTTTTTTATAAAATCAAAAAATCTGATTGATTTTAACAATTTTAAAAAAAGAAGGATTATTTTTTATAAAACTAAAAAATCTGATTGATTTTAACAATTTAAAGACTATTTATAAGACTAAAATTAAAATTAATTTAAGCCATTTAATATAGAAAGACTTCCTTAATAAAATATTGACTCATTTTGAAAAAAATTATGAAAGTTAAATCTTTTATTTAATTTAATATAAACTACTTTTAAAAAAAAAGAATGTCTCTTAGATATTCAACTAATTAAAATAAATAAGACCATAAAAATAAGATTAATTTATTTTTAAACATTCAATAGAAGGCAATAGTTTAGAGGAAATCAAAAAAAGCATTTTAATCTAAAAATTAAATAAAAAAAGAAAAAATAAATTTAATCAATTAAATTATAGATTTAATTTAATCGAAATCATCATCATTATTTCTACGTTTGTATCCTACAACAAACAATAATACAAGAGCAACTATTGCAGCAACAGCAAGCCATTGCCTATTTTGAGCAGCGGATCCTGCAGATGTTTTCTGAGTTGCAATTTCATATGCCTTACCATTATCAGCAGATCCGGAACTTGATGAGGAACTACCTGCACCATTATCTCCAGATTGTCCGCTACCACCATTAGATACACCGGAACTTTCACCAGACATGATTCCTGTACCATTTAAATTGGAATTAGTTCCGGAACCAGAACCTTGTCCAGTTCCTGAACCGGTACCTGTTTGATTACTAGTACTTGTACCTTGATTATTTGAATTTGATGGATTATTAGAATTATTAGGATTATTAAGATTAGTGTTTGATGGGTCGTCTTTTTTGGTATCTGTTGAATCAGTGTTTTCACTTGATTTTTTAACAGTTACAGTAGTAGTACTAGAACCTGACTTAACAGTAATCTGTGAACCGTCATCTACATCAGCATCAATTACAGCTTTACCGTCTACATATGATGCCTTACCATAACTTTGACCATTGATTGAAACATCATCCATATCAAAGTCACCTGCAGTAACAACATTACCATTATCATCATATAACAAACCATAAACTTGATTACCTTTTTTAGAAAATCCTAATGACAGATGTTTGATTTTCTCCCAATTTAACTCACCACCCATTAACATTGGACAAAGGTGAGCCTTAGCTTGTTCTCCATCATTGGTAATATAATAATTTGCACCTAATGTAAATACTGGTTGGGTCATTGTGTTTTTAGCATCAAATTGAGAATTAAATCCTATTGTATTATACCCAATATATATCCTAATTCCCGCAGATTTATAATCATCACCAAATAGAATACCATTACCAGTATTTCCAGATCCATCATCATAAACTGAGGAATACTTTGCTCCAGTAATAGTATTTTCACGTATAACATCATTATGAGAGTGTGAATTGATGAGAATGTTATTTGCATTATCTTGAATATGATTATGAATGAAGTTACAGTTAGATGTACTTCCCTCCATATCTAAACCCGCTCTACCATTAGAAAGCAAATCATTATAAGTTAAGTTTAATTTATCAGCATTATGAATGTATACTCCATCTCTTGTATTTTTACTAATATTATTATTTTTAACAATAGTGTCTTTGGTATCATATAGATCAAGACCATTTCTTCCGGAATTCATAATTTTATTACCTGTTAAATTAGATCCAATAGAATTCTTAATCAATACTCCACCTTCCCTTCCACCATTGATAGTGTTATTCTGAATATTAACATTATTAGCGCCATTTACTATTATCTGATAATCAGCATTACCATTTAATGTAAAACCTCTAAGCAAACATCCAGAGCTACTATTGATAAAATAAAATCCGAAACTATTTCCCAAACCTAAAGATTTAGCTTTAGTTGATAGTTGACTATTAGTATTTAATACACTATTGGAATCACTTATAATGTTCAATTTCTTATCAACAACTACTGAGAAATTATTATACGTTTTACTGGTGAAATTAATTGTATCACCACTTTTAGCCCCATCAAAGACCTTTTGTATTTCCTCGGTATTTAAACTAGAATTAACATTATAAGTATTTGAGGAAGAACTTAATTTTACCTCGGTTGAATTTGTATTATCTGTTGCAGATACAGATGTAATTAAAGCAAAACACAAAATAATTATCAATATGAAAAAGATTACTTTTCCATGCTGATAATTTTTTGTGGATTTTTCTTTAGTTAAATCCATATAAATCAACATCAATATTTTAATTAAAATTCTTCATAATTAATTTAAAATTAAATTTACATATTAAAATAAAAATAAACTAACGATATTTAAATATTAATTATTAAACATGAATTTAAATTATATAATTAAAAAATAATATGTTTAAACATTAATTAAATAAATATAACTTAATTTAAAGCCAAATTAAATAAATAAACCATTTTTAAATTAATTAGCTAAAATCAAATTTTAATTAATATTTTATTATATGTAACAAACAATATATAAATCTTATTTTAAAAAATTAACAAAGTTATAATTTAATTTGAACAAAGATTTGATAATTTAATTATAAAATAAAATGATTTTTATAAAAAAAATTAAACATAGTATAATATTTAAAACAAAAGGAAAATAAAACCATATACATAAAATGTTAAACGAGAATATGATATTCAAACAAATATAAGTTATGAAATGAAAAACCAATGAAAAATGCTAGATAAACGAATTTAATAGTAAAATATTTAATTAAAACAATAAATAAACATAAATCATATTTAAAAACGTGTTTAATAATAAACTATAAAATTAAAGATAGAACAAACACCAATAAAAAAACAATGAAAATAATGGAGATTAAATAAATATTAGAAATTTAAAATAGATTCAAATATAAATCAAATACCTAAATAACATAAGATATAACTATAAAACAAAGAAACCAATATTAAAAGATACAAAAAAGATAAAATAAAAATAAAAAACTAGTTAAAATAGAAATAAATAAAAATAATGACTATAATACCTTCCTTAGATATTTCTGGGTATGTGGACATGCAGCAATGCATCTGCCACATATGGTATCCTCTCTTCCAAGAACTTCCCTACATTGTTTTTTAGCTGCTTCCATACATTTCTCATAATCAAAGAAATCTTCCCTTTTAAGTCGCGGACTCCAAGTAATTCCAGAAACTGCGCCGCCAGGACATATATTTCTACATTCAGTACACATACCGCATAGTGAAGCTGTAACTGGATGTGCATACTCCAAAGGAGCATCAGTTAAAACAGTTGATAAACGTAAAGCAGAACCAAACTCGTTTGTTATAAATGCATCACATTTACCAATCCACCCCAGACCTGCTTTTGTCCCTACAGTTTTATGGGGTATAGTATTATCACAACCATTATTAAAAATAAAATCGTTACATGTTCTATCAAAGGTTTGAGCATAAGCATTATAATTTTTAGATTTAAGAAAAGCCTCCACATCCTTACCTATTGAATCCAACTCATCATTTATCTTAGAATAATGATTATAATACTCAAGTGAAGGTCCATCCAAAAGAGTTTTAACAATATTGGCATCAAGATTAATTAAAAAACAAATACCTGACTTAACCTTAAAACCCAAATCCTCACCATTAATATTACTTACACCCATGTCATTTAAATCTGCAAAACCCACCTGTTTTGCACCTTTAGATAGAATAAATTTCTTTAGATCATTAGAAAGAGACATAAAAAACTAACCCTTTATTACATTATAAAATCATTAAAAAACAATTATTTTTTTAAATTAATTAGAAATATTTTGTATTTTCTAAAATTTAAATCTTTACAATAAACAAATAATTAAAATAAAGGCTAATCCCCCATTATAGTTAAATCAACTTGACGTCTAGAACGAGGACCATCAAGTTCAATGAAGAAAACAGATTGCCATCTTCCTAAATCCAAACTACCTTCATATATTGGAATTATTTCTGATGGACCTAAGAATAGGGATCTTAAATGTGAACCTGCATTGTGATCTATCATATCATGACTATACCTATTTCCATCAGGAATTAAATCATATAGGATATTAAAAATATCTGTTTGAAGGCCCTTCTCATTCTCATTAATTATTATTGCAGAGGTAGTATGTTTTGTAAAAACATTAATGATTCCTGAATAAATCTGTGATTTTTTAATCTTTTCATTAATATATGGCGTAATATCAACTATTTGAAATCGATTAATCGAATTTATGTATAATCTATCTTTTACAATCATAATAACACCTCATAATCCATGATATTAATAATATAAATTAATCTCTATTAAAAATCATATAAAATTTTTATGAATATTATAAAATTATTAGATTATTGGAAAAAACTAGTAAATAACTACTTAGATTAAAAAACAGAACAAAAAACAATCAATCAAAATAAAAAAAACAAAACACACCAAAATTAAAAAAACAGAACAAAAAACAATCAATCAAAATAAAAAAAACAAAACACACCAAAATTAAAAAAACAGAACAAAAAACAATCAATCAAAATAAAAAAACAAAACACACCAAAATTAAAAAAAATAGAATAGTAAAAATTACTAATCTATTTAGTTATCTACACCAAATGATTTTTTAAGTAAATCTGCATTTACAAATCCTTCTTTGTAAACTTTACCAGTAGTGAAATCATTGATTACTACTTCAGCAGGTGCAAACATTCCTTTATCGATTTTGTAGAAGTCAAATCCAGCAGCTTTAAAAGTATCATAGAATGGTTCACCATATCCGTCAGCCGCAGATGAAGGTACTTGTTTAGCAAGAGCTTCAATATCATCTCCTTCTTCAGATTCAAGATAATAATAAGTTCTTCCACCAAATAATACTGCATCATTAGTTCTTCCCATAGCTTTTAGGCCGTCTGGAGTTACAGGTGCAATAGGTGCAATACCTGCAGCATGTTTAATTTTAGTTACATCGAATCCGAGGAATTCTAACATTTTGTATACACCGTTTTCAACTACCCTTCCTGCAATTTGGATAGATCCAACAAATGAGGAGGTAGGTGCAACAAGTAAATATACATTTTCTACATCAACATTACACTCATCAGCAACATATTGTGCTACATCCTCACCAGGTAAAACATCAGATTCTAAAGTTAAAATAGCTAAATCAGCATCATCTTTGTAACCAATTGCATCAAATGTTTCTTTAGGATTTAAAGATAATGCTCTTGCAGGTCCTGAACCTAATGCAAAGAAATCTCCTACTGAAACAGACCAACCTGCTTCTTGTGCACCTAATGTTGAAATAGCTGGATAATCAGTTTTAACCTTGACTGAAGGAAGTGCGAATTTTTCAGACAAATCTCCAGGAATAGAAATACCTACATCAGCAAGTCCACCAAGACATACCTCAGTATATAATTGTCCTGCTTTTAAACTTCCCTCAACATTTACTCCACAATCGATAACAGTAGCTCCATTGCTTAATTTAGAAACAGCAATTTTTAAAGCATCTGCATCATCAATCATTTTATCGACTACTTTTTTAGCTTCTACATTTACACTTACCATATTTAAACCTCAGAATAAATATTTTAAATTATTATTAAACTTATATAAAATTAACATATTGGAAATAATTTAACATAAGCTAAGTATTAATAGTATATTTATTAAATTATTTAAAATTTTATAAGTGATTCTGATTTATAAAAAATATAGCCGGGTGAATTAAAAATTTTAAAGAAAAGTTTTTACAATAAATAAAAAAATGGTAAAATATTCAACATATCTATAAAAAATATAAAAAATCTTTAAAATATTACAGAATATTGAAGTTATTGGATACAAAACAAGCAATTATATAATAATCTTATAATAATTAGTAAAATATTAAATTTTACAGTGAAAATTTTAAAAAAAGCTAATAGTTATATAATAATTTCAATAAATTAAATTTATATAATATTTTGTTTTATATTTATGAATTTATAGGATGAAACAATGAAAGTAGTAATAATTGGTGGGGGAGCTGGAGGAATGCCAACTGCCTCAAATATTAGGAAAATAGATAAAGACATTGAAATAACAGTTATCACTCGTGACAATTATATTGCATACTCACCATGTGCAATACCTTATGTATTAAGCAATACTATTGAAACATTCGATGACATTGTTATGAAAACCCCTGAAGATTACAAAGAGAAAGATATTGAAGTTTTAACTAACTCCGAAGTAACTGATGTTGATAATGATAAAAAAGAATTAACCTATACTTCCGAAGGTGAAGTTAAAACCATGAAATATGATAAACTTGTACTTGCTACAGGTGGAAACTCATTTATACCACCTATACCTGGTGCTGATTTAGACGGAGTATTCAAAATCAGAAACATCAACGATGGTAAAAAAGTTAAAGAATGGATTAAAAACTGTAAAAATGTAGTGGTTACTGGTGCAGGTTTAATTGGTATTGAAATAGCTTATGCATTTAAAGAATTAGGATTGAATGTAACATTAAACGAAATGTTACCTCAGATAGTACCAAGGTCCCTTGATCCTGACATGGCTGAAATTGTTACAGAATATCTTAAAAGTGAAGGACTTAATATTGTTCTTGGAAAACCAATTACCGAGATTAAAGGTGATGGAAAAGTTGAATCTGTAGTCGTTGATGGTACAGATGAAAACCCTGCAGATATGGTTATTCTTGCAACTGGAGTAAGACCTGAACTTAATCTTGCAGAAATGATTGGTTGTGACATTGGAAGATGGGCTATTTTAGTTAATGATAAAATGGAGACTTCAGTTAAAGATGTTTATGCTGTAGGTGACTGTGTTGAATCTTATGATGCCATATTAGAATCCAATACCATTTCACAATTAGGTACTACTGCTGTTCGTCAAGCAAAAACATGTGCACAAACAATTACTGGTAAAAAATCCAAGTTTAATCCTGTTTTAAACTCAATGGTTACCAAAGTAGGTAAATTGGAATTTGGTGCTGTAGGACTTACAACTAACTTTGCTCAACAAAACAACATAAAAACTGTTTCAGAAAAGATTGAGGCATTTACTAGAGCAAGATATTATCCAAATGCAAAACCTATGGACATCAAGGTTATCTGTGATGCAGACGGAAAAATCATAGGTTGTCAAATCATTGCAGAAGAACGTGTAGCAGAAAGAATAGATACTATGACCCTTGCTATTACCGAAGGATTAGACTGCTTTGATTTAAGTAATATGGAATTTGCTTACGCTCCTCCAGTATCAATGGTTACTGATCCATTAGTACTTGCTGTAGATGAAGTAAGTAAAAAATTCAACTAAATCTCTTTTTTTATTTTTTATAATTTTAAATTAAGCATTAATTCTGTTTTTAAAAATTATTTTTAAATTTATTTTAAAGTAAAGTTTATCCTTAAAATACGACCATTTTTCTAATTTAAATTAAGATAAATCTTTAAAGTAAAGTTTATTTTTAATATACTGCTATTTTTTAATTTAAATTAAATTAACTATTTAAAATGAATATTAAAAGATTAATGATAAAGATTAATCAAAATATCCAATTATAATAATTAAATTAGCGCCAATTCCAAATATTAAATAACCGAAGTAAAAAAAAATGAAATATTGATTTTAAACAAAAGAATAAATTATTAGAAAATCAATTTAAAAATAATCCACATAAGAAGTTAAAATAGAATAAAAAATAGAAATAGCTAAAAAAAATCAAATACGCTTATATGCAATATATATTATAAATATTCCAATTGCAAGTAAAACGATTTGAGGGAATAATGCAAATACAATTAATGGGATTAAACCTAATTTAGCCAAAATCCATAAAACTGCATAAATAACAATTAATATACCAATTAAAAGGGTAAATTGATATACCCTTTTCTCAACATCATATGGCAAAGGCATTAAATCACCTGAAAAACAAATAAAATCATAAAGTTATTTCTCTGATTCCATCTTTAGTACCTAATATAACTTTATCCACCATTTCAGTAAAAATTCCATTTTCAACTACACCTGGAAGAGTGTTTAAATCTATTTCTAAATCTATAGGAGATGAAATCTCATTAAATTTAGCGTCAATGATAAAATTACCATTATCAGTTATTACAGGACCATCCTTATTTACCGCCATTCTTACAAGAGGTTCTGCACCCATATCCTTTAAGGCATTTGAAACAGTGGTTTTAGCCTTAGGAATAACTTCGACAGGTACCGGTGTAGCACCTAATTGACTAACATATTTAGACTCATCTGCAATAATAATAAGTTTGTCCGCGGAATAGTCTACAATCTTCTCCATTGTATGGGCTGCTCCACCACCCTTGATTAGGTTTAAATCCGGATCGATTTCATCTGCACCATCAACTGCTAAATCAATACTATGTTCATCAAGACTAGTTAATGGAATATTCCACTGTTGTGCAAGTAACGCAGATTGATATGAAGTAGGAATTCCCATAACCTCAATACCCTCTTCCTTAACTCTCATACCTACCTTTTCAATAAAGTAATGAGTAGTAGATCCAGTACCAAGACCTAAAATTTGACCATCTTTAACTTCCAAAGCTGCTTTATAACCAACATCTTGTTTAAGATTCATAATCACACCAAAATAGCTTAATAAATAATTATTCAATAAAATTTATATAAAGTTTATTTAAAGTTAAACCCTTCTTACAAACTCCTTCAAATCTACCTAAATCTTTTATGATAATACACTTATCATTATTATATAATCCCTCAGGGAAACAAAGGTCATGATATTCACAATAGACATCACAATCAGGAGAATCATAGACTATAGTTGAACCTTCAAATACCTTTTTAGAATTAAATAAAATAGGAATATCTGCTTTCTGAACTTCAACTGGAACAACCTTTCCTTCAGCATGAAGAGGACAATTTTGATCATTGTTTCTAACAGATATAATCTCATACATTCTATTTTTCTCCAAGGAATCTATACATGAAGATTTATATCTACAGTTTTTACATTCCTCTGCAGGACCATAAAAAATAAATTTAGTTCCTTCACGGGCAAAATCCTTTCCTACCAATGTTATCATAATATTACCTCTAAATAACTCCTGTCTTTATAGCTAAATTACGAGCTGCATCTCTAGATATTCCCCTATCTCCTAAAATTGTATATCTTTCAGGCCTAATAGTATGTGCCATTGTTAAAGCATCAATAATATCCTCAGGATCTAAATCCAAATCATATGCAGTTGTAGGGGCTTTCATACTTTTTAAAGCATCCCTAATAAATTTCCAATCTCCACCTTGAAGATTCATCATCATAATAGTACCTAAACCACATTGTTCGCCATGTAAAGCTGGCTTTTTAGCAATTTTATCTAAAGCATGGGAAAACAAATGTTCAGAACCACTTGCAGGCCTACTTGAACCAGCGATACTTATTGCCATACCACTGCTAAATAACATTTTAGCAACCAATCTGGCACTAAGTTCCAAACCTTCCTTAATACTATCTGCAGAATCTATTATTAATTTTGCAGTCATCAAAGATAGTGCCGCTGCTGATTCGGAAAAACTTACATTTTGAAGTCTTTGTGCAAGACGCCAATCCTTCACGGCAGTATAATTTGATACAATATCTGCACATCCAGAAACCAAAAATCTAAAAGGTGCATTTTTTAATATTTCAGAATCCGCAATTAAAGCCATTGGAGCATGTGCTTTAACTGAAACAGAACCTTTTGAGTTTTTAATAGATGCCATAGGTGAAGCAATTCCATCATGAGAAGCTGTTGTTGGTACTGATATGAAATAAGAATTCTTATTAGTTGAGGCTAGTTTAGCAACATCTATAACTTTACCACCACCAACCCCTAATGCAAAAGAGTTCTCAGCTAATTTGTCTTCAACCTTTGAAACATACTTTTGAGTAGCATCACTAACCTGAATAATCTCAGGGTTAAATCCTGCTTCCTCTAAACTATCATATACCAATTTCCCTCCAATTTTTAAGGTACGGTTACCTGTCACAACTAAAGGTTCACCAGGAAGTCTTAAATTACGAGCAATTTCACCTGTTTCATAAATGACATTTGGACCAATATGAACTTCCCTCGGCATTTGAATAGTTTTAGAATCCATGATTAATTCACCTAACAATAAAAACTAAATTTTAATGAAATATAAAAATATTTATATTATGAATATATTTGTAAGTATCTAATAAAATAATTTTTGTTTAGAAATTTAAATAAAAATTAAATTTCAAAATCAAATAAACAAACCTATTCAAATATTTTCAATAAATCCAAGAAAATCTAATATAATAATATTTATTAATTAATAAAAAGATAAATTATAAATCATAGAATAATTGATTTTTTAATTTAAACAATTAAATTAAAGATTTAATATTAGTTTAATTTAATAAAAAATACTTATTTTAAATTATATTATGAAAAAATAAATACTTAGGTGATATAGTGGAGAATTTTAGTGAATGGTTTCATAATATCATTGAAACAGCAGATATTATAGACCCTAGATATCCTATTAAAGGTATGGGAGTATGGTTGCCTTACGGATTTCAGATTAGAAAAAATTTTTTTAAGATAGTTACTGACTTAATGGATAAGGAACATGATGAAACCTCATTTCCTCTTTTGATTCCTGAAGAAGAACTTGCAAAGGAAGGTTTACATGTTAAAGGATTTGAGGATGAAGTATATTGGGTAACTAAAGGTGGTCAAAAAGATTTAAATGAAAAGTTAGCTTTAAGACCTACCAGTGAAACAGCAATTTATCCTATGTTTTCACTTTGGATAAGATCCCACATAGACTTACCTATTAAAATTTATCAAAAAGGAAGTACATTTAGATATGAAACTAAACACACCAGACCAATGATAAGGGTACGTGAAATTACCTCATTTGTTGAATCACACACAGCCCATTCAAGCCCTGAGGAGGCAGAGGAACAAGTCCAAACAGGTATTGAAATTTATAAACAAATTTTTGATAGTCTTGCAGTACCCTACTTAATCAGCAAAAGACCAGAATGGGATAAATTCCCAGGTGCTGATTATACTATGGCATTCGATACAGTATTTCCCGATGGAAAAACCTTACAAATCGGTACAGTGCATAACCTAGGCCAAACATTTGCTAAAACATTTGACATTACCTTCGAAAATAAAGAGGGTCAGCATGAATATGTATACCAAACATGTTATGGAATATCCGATAGAGTAATTGCATCAGCAATTGCAATTCATGGAGATGAGAAGGGTTTGGTTCTTCCGCCTGCTATAGCACCTGTTCAAGTTGTAATAGTCCCAATACTATTTAAAAAAGGTGCTGAGGAAGTATTGGATAAATGCAATGAAATTAAGGATGCATTATCAAAAGATAATATTAGGGTTAAAATTGATGATAGGGATATCCGTCCCGGTAAAAAATTCTTCAGTATTGAAAACAAGGGCATACCATTAAGAATAGAACTTGGACCAAGAGACTTAAAAGCAAATAAGATTGTTGTTGTAAGAAGAGACAATGGTGAAAAATCAGAACTTACAATTGACGACAATTTAGTATCCTCCATAAAAGACCTATTAAATGATATCCATGACGATCTATACAAGAAGGCATGGGATAAATTTAATAAATCACTTAAACTTGTTGAAGATGAAAAAGACATTAAAGAAAGTATTAAAGAAGGAAACATTACAGAATTCTACTGGTGTGGAGACACCGAATGTGGAAAGGAAATAGGAAAAATTAGTGACGAGGATTTCCTTGGATCAAGTGAGGACCTTGATGAGGATACAGATAAAGTATGCGTACACTGTGGTAAGAAAGCAAAACATATTGCCTCAGTAGCTAAAACATATTAAATAAAATAGATGATAATATGGATAAAATAGATGCGATAATACCAGTTAGTAAATTCTCAAATGCAAAAACTAGATTATCTCCTTTTTTAAGTTTAGAAGAAAGAGAAAAACTATTAAAGGCTATGCTTACTGACGTGACAAATGCGTTAAGAGAATATGTAGATAATATTTATATCATAAGCTCAGATGATGAGGTTTTGGAGTTTGCTAAAGAATTGGATGTAAAGACTATAATAGAAGAGGAAAACCCTGATGGTAACAATTTAAATAACGCATTAACCCAGGCAATGACCGAACTCAAGGATAAAACCAAGAAAGTTATTATTTTACCTTCAGATGTACCGCTTATTGGAAAGACCAATATTGGTATGTTACTTCAACAAACACAGTTTATGGACTTTGTAATTGTACCTTCAAAAGGAGGGGGAACTAATACATTAATTATTAGTCCTTTATCAATTGAAATGAAATTTGGCGATTTCAGTTTCATCAAACATGTAAAACAAGCAGATTTACATAACTTTACCCCAATGGTACATGATTCATTCTTTATGGCAATGGATGTAAATACAACCGAGGATTTAGGTGAAATACTAATACATGGAGACGGAACTAAAACCAAAGAGTACCTAAGGGAATTAGGTATTAGTGTACATTCCATCCATGGACCAGAAAGACTTAATGTTGAAAGAAATTAATATTTAAAACATAATTAAATATTTATTTCACTTGAAAATACTTAACGTTAAGAGAAATTAATACCTAAAACATGATTAAATTTCACTTAAATTTCAATTTTCTTTTTTTTAAATAATTTTAAACAAATATTAGGATTGTGCTACAATCAATAAATTTTCAATTTTTTTTATAACAATCAAAAATTAACATGATAACATGATAGGACTTACAATCGCAGGATTAGATCCCTCCGGAGGAGCCGGAATACTTACAGATATCAAAACATTTAGTGCCTTAGGAATCCATGGAACCGGAGTCATAACTGCATTAACTGCTCAAAACCCATCAAAAGTCTATGGAATTCAAGAAATTGATACCGATTTTATATCACTACAAATTGACAGTATATTGAAGGAATACCCAATAAAATATGGTAAAACTGGAATGTTATACTCCAAAAAAGTAGTCAAACTTGTAAGTGAGAAAATAGATGAATATAATCTAAACATTGTAATTGATCCGGTAATGGTTTCTACATCAGGGGGACAGCTATCTGAGGAAAACTTTACAAAATACTTAAAAAAATACTTAATTCCCAAGGGAATACTTGTTTGTCCTAATGTAAGTGAAGCTGAAAAACTATCCAAGGTTAAAATCCGCTCAATCGAGGACGGAATCCGGGCTGCCGAAAAGATTGGTCCCAATGTAATAATTACAGGGGGACACTTAAACGGTACCAATATCTTTTATGACGGTGATATTTCTATTTTCAAACAAAAGTTAATTGAAACAGACAATACCCATGGTAGCGGCTGTACATTTTCCGCTGCAGTTTGCGGATATCTAATAAAAGGTTTTAATTTAAAAGAATCTATTGAAAAATCTAATGAATATGTATATCATTCCATTAAATATGGAAGATATGGTACATTGAATCCATTATATAAATTAGAAGAATAAAAATATTATAATAGTTTCATAAACTACAATAATTATTAATCGTTCTTTTAATTTAATTAATTAAAAAATTCTACTAAAATCAATTAAACTATTTTAATAAAAGCAAAATCCATTAAATCAATTTTTTAATGAAAAAATCCCCTGCTTCTACTTTAACAATTTTAATAGATTAAATTTAATAATATAAGAAATTATATCTAATATAATCAAATAAATGACAGATTATTAAAATAACATAATTAAAAGATAATCTAAGCCAAATGGAAAAATATCTGATAAAAAAAAAAATAAAAACTAACTAAGCAACTAATAAATGGAAACGTAAAAAGAATCAACAAAAGCGAATAAACAACAAAATATCTATAAAAAAACTGATTAACTAAGAAAAAACTGGAAAGTAAAAAAAATCAGCAAAAATAGCCAATAAAAAAAATCAATAAAAAAAGAATTAAAAAAAAACCCACAGAAATAGCCAATAAAAAAAATCAATAAAAAAGAATTAAAAATAGAAAATAAAGGTTTAGAAATTATAAGTATTCGGAAATCTTATCCTGAATAGCCAATAATTTAGGATCATTTCTTTTTCTTGGATGTGGCATATCAATATCAATTACATCCTTAACTTCTCCACCATGTCTTCCCATAACCACAATTTGATCTGCTAAGAATGTGGCCTCGGAAACATCGTGAGTTACAAAGAGGATTGTATTATATTTTCCAAGTGAATCAAGCAACTTCTCCTGAAGATCATGTTTAGTTAACATATCTAATGCAGAAAAGGGTTCATCCATTAAAACTGTATTTGGGTGGTTGATCATGGTTCTAATTAAAGCAACTCTCTGTTGCATACCACCGGAAAGTTGATACGGGTAAAGGTCTTTACTATCCTCCAATCCAACACCCTGAAGATAAGCCTCAACTCTCCTTCTACTTTCCTCATCATTGTCTCCCCTAACTTTAAGGGAAAACATTACATTATCAAACACTGTCATCCAAGGAAATAGTGAATATTGTTGGAAAATAAAACCCCTATCTGTGGAAGGTCCTTTAATAGGCTTACCATCTTGTTGGATTTCACCAGAGGTAGGTTTATCTAAACCACCTATCAATCTAAGTAAAGTTGTTTTACCACAGCCTGAATGACCTAATAGACAGATGAACTTATTATCCTCAAAAGTAATATTCAAATTATCTAAAACTTTATTCTCTTCCTCATTATTCTTAAAAGTTTTAGTTAAATTTTTTACTTCTATTGTCAAATTAAAATCTCCATTAAATATTTACCAGAATATTTTATCCTGTATCTTAGTAAATCCATAATCAAATAAAATTCCGATTAAACCGATTACTAACATACCAACTACAGTTGTACCTGGATCCATTAGATTACTTGCTGTTTGAATCATATAACCTAAACCAGTACTTGAACCAATCATTTCTGCTGCAACAGTACACATTAAAGCAATACTTACCCCTACTTTAAGTCCTGAAACAATATAAGGAACAGCGGAAGGTAAGATAATCCTTCTTAAAATTGTACCATTACTTGCACCCAATGTTTGAGCTGATTCAATTAGAATACTAGGGGTTCTTTTAACACCATCTATTGTATATACCAATAGTGGGAAGACACATCCCATAAATATAATAAACACAGCGGAATTCAAACCTATTCCAAACCAGAGAATTGAAAATGGAATCCAAGCAATCGGTGGAATTGGTCTTAGAATACTGATTAATAAAGAACAGAAACTGTCCAGAGTTTTAGAGTATCCTAAACATATTCCCACAGGAATAGCTACAATTGATGCAAGAATAATACCTAAAAATACTTTAATTAAAGTACTTATTGTATTGTCAAGTAGACGTCCATTCATTATAATCGTATATGCAGAATGACATACATCAATAGGACTAGGTAATTTAAAACTTGGCACTAAACCGAAACCGTCGGTAATCAAATACCAAATAATAAGCACTATGATCGGTAAAATACAAGGTAATAATTTTTTCTTTAAACTCAATTAAATCACTTACTAATCATAAAACTATAAAAATTTCTAATTTAAAAAATTTAAAAATTAAGTTACCACTATAAAAATTAAATTAAATAATAATATTATTTAAATGTTTTATAACATTCTTAAATAAAATATAGATTTAAATAGTATATAAAAATAACTTTTTTTTAAAAGAAAATATATCATAACTAGAATATTTTATATTATAAACCTAAAAATATTGATATTTTTCGAAAATACCAAAATTAATTTATTATATTTCATAATCCAATAAAAATACAATCTTATTTTAAAAATGAAATAAAAAAATAGAAAAAAATTAAAATATTAAAAATATTTTAATAAAAAAACACGTTTTTTAAAACAATCTTATCCCTTATAGAATATTTGATCCTCTGTAAGGTTTTTATTTAAAACACCTAATTGGATTTCAGTATCTTTAAAGTCCATTACAGATTGTTTGTATGTATCATTTAATCCAGATACAAAGTCAATACCTTTTAATACATTACCCTCTAAACTTGCATTTGGTACGATATCACTAGGTAATAGTTTTGCAGCTTCATCCGGATGTTCGTTAATGTATTTGGTAGCATTTTCATGAATAGCTAAAATTGATTTTAACTCCTTAGGATGGTCTTTAATAAAGCTATCACTTGCTACAACTACACAGCATGGATGGTCCGGCATTATCTCAGAACTATTTTCTAAGAGTTTACCATATCCTGAACTAACTGCAATGGAAGCATATGGTTCATATGTTACAATTGCATCTAAACTTCCAGTTTTAAGTGCATCATTCATCTGAGCAACCTTCATAGAACTTGGATTAACTTGAGAAATATTGACATTTTCTTTGTTTAATGCATATTCAAGAAGCATATATTGAATAGAAGCTTCACCTGGAGTTGCAACTTTTTTACCTTTTAAATCAGCAATACTATTAATTGAAGATTTGTTTGAAACTACAATACCACTTCCTTCCATTTGTGCTCCTGAAACTATTTTTACAGGAATGCCTTTAGAAATAGATGATAAAGCAGGTGTTACTCCAACATATCCTACATCAATATCTCCACTTGCCATAGCAGTCATTAAATCTCCACCATTATTAAATGATGATGTTTCCACATTAATTCCTTGAGCTTCATATTGTTTTTGAGCTTGTGCAACAAATAAAGCAGAATCATGATCTGATGGTAAATATCCTATCTTAACGGTAGTCTCATCAGAGTGACCGAAAGCATAGTAACCACCAATAATTGCAATTATTATTATAACAATTGCTATTATTACTCCTGTCTTTTTATCCATTGAATCACCTGAATTTTTTAAATAATTAAATTAATTGTTGAAAATTCTTATTAAATTTCAATTTTAATTAAAAAAGCAAGATAAATAAAAATACAAAAAGATTATCAAATCTTTATAGAAAAAAATCATAACATAATTTAATTAAAATACAATAAATAATTGTTTAACTTACATATATAAAGCTTATCCAAAACAGATTTAATGTTAAATTATTAGTTCAAAATCCAATATATTTTACTTAAAAAATTTATGAAACCAATAAGAATGATAGAAAAATGGAAAAATAAAAACCATACAAAAAATTTCAAAAAATCAATGAGAAGTTTTAATTTTAATATAAAATGAGTAATTTAAAATAAAATCAATTAATTGGAAAAAATAAAGTTTCTAAAAAGAACAATATGAAAAAATAGACATTTAAAACAATGATTAAATTTAAAAAAAATAGGGAATGTGAAAAAGTAATATTATTCATTAAAAAAGTATTATTTCAATAAACTAACATTCACTGTTTAAACAAGATAATGAAAAAATAATAAAAGGTTATTAAACTTATAAAAAATCAAGCTCCGTCTTCATCGGAATAAAATTCTGGATTATTAATTAATTTCTCTTTAAATAAATGAGTCAAACGAGAAATACATTGTCTAGAATAACCAGTTTCCTCAGATAATTGTGTAATTGTTTTATCATCCATATTAAATAAAACGTACAACATCATCCCCATTGGCATTCTGCTTTTATGAAATATAGTACCTGTAAAATCATTAAAGTTAGAACCACATTCTTTACAGGAATATCTTCGAACTCTCCCCTGTTGACCCCTGTTAACAATATTATATGATTTACATTGTGGACAATAAACCCCATTGACCCATCTTAGACTTCTAAAAAAGGCCATAGCAACCTTATCGTTTGGAGTTTTAATACTGTCATTCAAAGATTCTGTCATATAATAATCTTAGTTTAAGATTAAATATAAAATTTTTGACTTAAATTTTATTAAAAAAAATCAAGTATATTAAAATAATAAAAGATTAAAAGAGTTTTAAATTAGAAACAAGAATATCAATCTATTAAAATATATTTTAAATAAAAATAAATTAGAATATAAGTAAAATAAGCCTTTTAAAATGAGAAAAATAATTTAAAAATAATAATTATAAAACCGATTTGAAAAATGGCAATAAATAATATATAGTTCTATTTTAAAAAATGGTGAAAATACTAAAAATTAACTTTAAAAAACAATAATAAGTTAACGGAATAATCCTATTTAAAAAAAAGCATAGTTATAGGAATAATCAATTAATAAAAAAAATAAGATATCTATCAGGGTTTAAAAAAATATTAAAAAGGGATAATGAATTATAATAATTCATCTCTTAAATCGATTGTATCTTTTAAATCTGGACCAGTTGAAATAATAGTTACTGGAACACCAGTTTCAGTTTGAATATCATCAATGAATTTCTTGGTTTCACCTGATAAATCAGAGAAATCCTGTGTTTTAGCACAGTCAGGATATAATTTATCCACACAGGTCAATGCGATTTGAGTAGTACCATTAATTCTACAAGATTCCTTTGCAAGATCCATGTCAAAAAGACCTACCCTTCTACGTCTACCAGTCACTACACCATATTCCTCAATATTTTTAGCCTCTGCCTCTTCTTGAGTGATTTCTGTAGGGAAAGGACCTGCCCCTACACGAGTGATATATGATTTGAATACAGTGATTACCTCATCAACTTTAGTTGGACCTACACCAACATCAGCAGCAAAAGTACTGGCACAGGTGTCTTTACTAGTTACATATGGATAGGTACCATAGTATAAAGATAATGAAAATCCCTGGGAGCCTTCAACAAATACATCATTACCCTCATCAAGTGTTTCATTAATAGCTAAAGATACATCGGTAATATAATCCTCAAGTTCAGGAACATCTTTTGCTAAATCTGCAATCCTTAATACCCTATCAGAATTAGCTGGACCACAGCCGGAACCAGTACTTCCTATCTTTTTGGATAAGTAATCAGAGTGTTTATCTCTTTCACGATGCTCAGGTTTAATAATAGCACAACGACCATCTACCAATGTTCTACCTTTCACATCATATTTATTTAAATATTCTAATTCATGGAAGAAAACTTCAGGATCTACAAGAACCCCTGCACCAATCATAAGTTTAGCACCAGTATGAACAAAACCAGAAGGAATAAGTCTTAACCCATATTTCTCTCCATTGAATTCTACAGAATGTCCTGCATTAGGACCTACTCCAGCACGTGCTATAATATCAGGTTTGTCATTATTACAAAGGTAAGTTATACATTTTCCTTTACCTTCATCTCCCCATGCTCCACCGGTTAAAATACTACAAGTCATTTAAAATCTCCTACATTATAAATGTCATTATTAAATTAAATCTTTAAAAAGACCTTTTTTTAAAAAATACATATATTAAAAAATTGTTTTTAAACCATTGTAATATTACTTTGTTAAAGTTTATAAAGTTTTAGAAAAATTCATATAAATGACTTAAATAAATTTTAAAAAGAAATAAAAATATAGAAAACTATAAAAATAGGTCAAATCTAAAGTTGAAGTCATGAAAAAAATATTTTAGAAGATATAAGAGTGAAAATTAAACTATAGGAAAAATGGACAGAATAAATATCCTAGAATCTAAAAAAAGGTAAATCACAGAGAAAAAAATAATTTTTTTTATAAATCCAATAGGGACTCCTCACATAATGGATCATAGGGAAGTTCGAATTCGGTACCTTTCCTTTGCCAATACTCAAGATAATATCTTACCCATTTATTGGAAAGTTCTAGAATATCATAGTCACTTAATGATTCAAAATCATTAAAAATATTTAAGGAATTTCCACCAACACAAATAGCGATATCGTCGGATGTAAAGGACAAAATAAAGTCTGGAACATTCTCCCCACTCTCATCCTTAAAATTATCCAAAAATATTAACTCGTTTTCAAATTTCATATCCAAATCATTAATAAAGTCAAAATTCTGGAATTTAAATTCAGAATAAACCAATTTTTTACTAAATTCAATTAAAAAATTATTATCCAAGCCATGGGTATTTTTAAGAAATTCAATATCCTCCTTATCATTATAAAGAATTGAAAATAGAGAATTATCTGCAAAACGTATAGATATCTGACTGTCATGAATAGAATCCGAATCTTTACCTTTAGATGGATTATATAATTGAACATGTTCAAAGTCCAGATATATGGAATCACCTACAACCTCTAAAGCTGTCCATATACCTGATTTGGAAATCACATCCTCCAAAATATCATATGACTGTCTATTCATAAAATCACAATATGCTTTTTATAACTTACCTGATTAAATTATCCAATATACCCGAAGATTAAGTTTAAACAATTTTTAATTCCAAGGGATAGATTTAATAAACTATTTCTAATCAATGAAAGTTTAAGTATTCAATATAACCTATAAAGTATTGAACTCAAATTATTTATATTAATATTCCTTACTATTGTATTTAATAAAATCTTCATATGCCCCCTCCATAAAATAGGTGGTATCATCAAAGATTTTCTCCCATTTGAAATCCTTTATTTTAATTGGTTTATCTGGATTATTACTCCATTCCACATTAAAATCATACTCTTCTAAAATACTGATTATATTATTTGCAAGTTCCCTAGATGCTTTTTTATCAGTTTCATCAAATAAACCAAAAGCTATAGTTAAAACGTTATTTTCAAATACCTCTTCAATACCGGATAAAGTATAGAAACAAAAACCTTTAGGACTATAATTATTGTTTATTAAATGAGTATATATTTCAAAAGAGTCCTCCACACCCTCCTGAATATCATAACCACAATTATGTATAGAAACGATACCCTCTTTAGTTAATTTATTAAATCCCTCTTTAAGATTGGTAAAATCAGCACTATTAGATTTTTTTTGATGATCATTAAATTTATCCATAATTTTATTATAGATTTCATCCTCGTTTAAATCGAAATCTATAAACTCATCAATTATCGTCTCCAAAATATCATCTTTATCATAGAACCCTACCTTTACTAAAAAATCAATCTCGTCATCAATTTCATCCATTAACTCACTATTCATATAATCACTAATAAAAAAGTTTTAAGATATTCACTCAATAATTTAATTTTAATTTATTAATTAATAAACCTTATAAAATCATTTTATATAAAAAATATTTTACATATTCAGATTAATATAACATTTAAAATATATAGTGTTAAATGCTTTTTTTATAATTTCATGTAATTCACTTCCAAAAAAAGATATAAACAATCCATATCCTAGTAATTATCTAAAACCAATAGAATATTTATGGGTAACTGATTAAATAAATCAAATTGTGAAAATAAGTTCAAATAAGAAAATAAAATTAAAAAAAATAAAAAAAGCAATAAAAATAATCCTATTTCAATGTAATAAAAAGATAAAAAAGTACAAAAATGAAGCTTTAGCATAAAAAAGATAAAAGAGTTAATAAAACTATTCCTGTCTTATTATTTTAATCAGGTTAACATTACCTCTATCTGAAAATCCCACCATGATTTTATCTTCACCAATATCTGCAACCTGGAAATTATCCTCTTCATGAACTCTTACAGGATAATCTTTACATGCAACATAAGCCTCAAATGCCCTTTTACCATTGACGTCATAATCCCTTTGAAAACTATCAAAGATTACTTGAAACTTATCAATGGAATCTATTTTAGGTATTTTATCAGATTTGATAGTTACAAAAAATACAAAGTCCCCAACATCTACAGGATAATATGCATCATCATCAAACAAACCAATAACGGTCATTGCCAAATAATGAACCTCATTGATTTCCGCTTTAAACAGTGATGTTTTAAATTGGGGAATATCATATTTCTCACCAAACTCTTTAACCTTAACAGCCTCTGAAATTAATGATTCAGGCAATCCTAAATCATCATTATCCCATGCCCATGAAAACATGTCTGATTCTTTAGACAATATTCCTAAAATTTGAACTGGAAAAGTTAAATCCTCTGTAAAACTTAGATATCCCTTTTCAAGATCCAATTCACCTTGTTTATCTTCAATTAAATCAGCAAGATTTTCCTGTTTATCTAAAGCATATGCTCCAAATTTAGTAAAAATACTTTGTAAAGTATCATCCTCAGTAATTTCCAATGGTGAACTACTCATATAATCCCCTCATTAATAAAAAAGAGTTTAGAAAGATAGTTTTGAGATTCTTTCCATAGCTTCTTTAGTATTTTCATATGTATTAAATGCTGTAAGTCTGAAATAACCTTCTCCAGAAGGACCGAATCCTGAACCTGGAGTTCCTACAATGTTTGCCTCATTTAATAATAAATCAAAGAATTCCCAGGAAGGCATGTTATTAGGAGTTTTAACCCAGATATATGGAGAGTTGATTCCTCCAGATACAGTTAAACCTAAGTCGGTTAAACTTTCCCTAATTAATTTAGCATTTTTAAGATAATAATCAATGTTTTCCTGGATTTCTTTCTGTCCTTCTTCGGTATAAATAGCCTCTGCAGCTCTTTGAACAGGATAAGATACTCCATTAAATTTAGTAGTTTGTCTTCTATCCCATAAAGCATTTAAAGAATGTTTGTTACCTTCAGAATCTTTAACTTTAAGTGCTTTAGGAACTACACAGTAAGCACAACGAGCACCAGTAAATCCAGCAGTTTTTGAAAAACTTCTAAATTCGATTGCAACTTCTTTTGCACCATCAATTTCATAGATACTGTGAGGAATATTATCTTCAGTAATAAATCTTTCATATGCTGCATCAAATAATATTAAAGCTTCGTTTTCTTTTGCATAATCAACAAATTTAGCAAGTTGATCTTTAGTTAATGTGGAACCTGTTGGGTTATTAGGATAACATAGATAAATAATATCCACAGGTTCGCTAGGAAGTTCAGGTTCAAAATCATTTTCTGCAGTACAAGGAAGATATACCAATCCTTCATACATTCCATCATCTTTCATTGGACCAGTTCTACCTGCCATTACATTAGTATCAACATATACAGTATAAACAGGATCAGTAACTGCTATTGTGTTTGAATTAGCAAATAACTCTTGAATGTTACCGGTATCACATTTTGCTCCATCACTTACAAAGATTTCATCAATGTCCAAATCCACACCTAAAGGTTCGAAGTCGCCTTTAACAATTGCTTCCCTTAAAAATTCATATCCATGTTCTGGACCATATCCCCTAAAAGTGTCAGCTTGACCCATTTCATCAACTGCATCTTTAAAAGCTTTTATAACAGCTTTTGGTAAAGGTTTAGTTACATCTCCAATACCCATTGCAATTACATCTTTATCAGGATGTTCATTTTCATATTTTTCAAGTCTATTTGCCACTTCTGCAAAAAGATAATTACTTTTTAATAAAAGATAATTTTCATTTACTTTTACAACCATATTATTCCTCTTGAATCTTTATAATATTAAATTTAAGATAATAATTAAAATAACATAAATAACTAAGAAGTTATAAGGCTATTTAAAAAAATCTTCATTTTAAATAATTTAAAATTTAAGATTAAAATAAATTATACTAATAAAATATTATATTTATAAATATATAAAACCATACTAATAAAATTTTTATAATAAAATCAAATTAAAAATAACTAATCTTAATAAATAATATATATTAATAATAATATAATTAAAAATGATTTAATTATTTTTTTATTCAAATAAATATTTAGAGGATAATATGTTATTAAAAACAACATTATTACTGATAAACATTGCTATAATCTGTGTTGTAGCCTGTTTAATAGTAAAATTATATTATAGAGATGAAGAGAAAGGTAAAATCGAAACACATGAAAATATTGAAAGGAAACTTAAAAGTAGTACCCAAGTACCAAAATTTGAAGACACCCCTAAAAATAAAAAACAGACCAATACTCTACTATCAAATAAAGATAAGATCTTAAAAACCACAAGCAAAGCAACAAGTAGAATAACCGGTACAAGAAATTCAAAAAAAGTTAATGATGAAGAGGCTTTAAATAAAGAAATAGAAAGTTTAACTATTACAAGACCAAAACCGAATAATACTGGAAATTTAAACCCTAAAACCAATAACATAGCAGGCACTGCCAATACTACCGAAAACAAAATAAACAAAACCCAAAACAACAACATAGCAAAAACCACCAAAAGCCAAGAAACCAGAAAAATAGCCGACACTGCCAATACTACCGAAAACAAAATAAACAAAACCCAAAACAACAACATAGCAAAAACCACCAAAAGCCAAGAAACCAGAAAAATAGTAAATGAAAACCAGAATACCATAAAAGATAAAAATCCAAACAAAATACAAAAGCCACAGGAAACTGAAAGAAAACCAATAAGCATCAATGTAAAAAATGCCGAAATTTCAACTGATGCTGAAAATAAAAAAGAGGATAAGGTTGAACCTAAATTAAAAACAACAGCAACTGAACCTAAAACAACCATTAAAGAAACCCCAAAAGTAAAACCTATTATTAACAAAACAAGCCAAATTAAGGAAAGTCCGAAAGCTGAAGCAAATACCGTTAAAGAAGCAAAACCTATTAAAACAGAGGACAATGAAATTGAATCTACAAATGTTAAAACTAACTTAAAGACAGAACCAAGTCTTAAAGTTGAACCACCAATAAACAATATTGAAGAGGAAACCATTAAGACCAATATCCCGGAAGAAGTTAAAACTGAAACCACCGAAAAAGAAGCAAAAACAAACAAGGAGGTTAAAACTGAGACTACTGAAAAAGTTAATAAACCTGAAATTAAAACCAAACCAAGCATAAGCCAAGACATAGACATCAAACCTACCATAAAAGAAGAAACAAAACCTACAAACAAAACCATAACAGAAAAAGAAACAAAAATCAAAAAAGATGCAACAATAAATAAAGAAGCTGATGAAATCAATAAACCTGAAATTAAAACCAAACCAAGTATAAACCAAGACATAGACATCAAACCTACCATAAAAGAAGAAACAAAACCTACAAACAAAACCATAACAGAAAAAGAAACAAAAGGGGAAAATAAACCAGATGCCGAAGAGAAATCAAAACCATTCGAACTTAACATTAAAGATAATAGCTTAGCTGAAGGCATAGCAAGTAATATTACTCAAGAGCCAATTGAAGATAAACATCAAAGCATCATTGATAAAACTAGAAAAATAACAAATCCTGAACCAATAAAAACAGAACCAGCTACAATTGATGATTATGCAAAAGAAAATGAAGAAGAGAAAGACAATGAATTTGAACAATCTGCATATAATGATATTATAGATCCATTTGAAAGTGTTAAGGGTGCATTTAAGAATATTAAATCATCCATTGTAAGAGACGATAGTGAAAATGGAGAAAACTTAGGAAATACTAATGAGGCAGTTCTTGAGGAAGTTTTAAACAATAATAAAGAGAATTATGAGGATGGAATCACCTACAATGATAATGTTGTAAGTATAACACCATTACATGATCCTGAAGAAATCAAAAAATATGAAGAGAGCATTAAACCTGATTATGATACTCATGACGTATTCGATAATATAAATGGAAATACCGATGAATTAACTCCAGAGGAAATTGAATACTTTGATAATTTAGAAAAAGAATTCAATGAGGAATTAGATAAAAATGAGAAAAACAAACCAAACTATGTTGCAGATAAAACCGATGATATGAAAATCACCGTTAAAAAGTCTGATGACTTGTCCAATCTTAAACCTTCTGAAAGATTCCATAAAAAATATGGTGGAAAATCCGATGAAAAAAAATCTGCACCTAAATCATTAAGACGAAAAGAGCCTGAACAAGATTTAGTAATCAATCTCCAGGGTACAGATCACATATTAAAACGTGGAGTCAGTATTATTTACCAGTACAAAGGTGAAAAATACGGTAGTTCTATTCACAGCATTAATGGTAACAACATTAATGTCACATATAGGGGTAAAAAGATTTGGATTAAACCAGAAGATATTACTAAAGTATTTTAAATAAAAAAATAAACATTATCCTCTAATACTTTTTAATATCTTTTCTTTTAATTCTTAATTTTTATATTATAAACCAAATAGCCAAAAAAAACTTATTTTAAAATCTTTATTTTATAATCAAACATGATTTAACTAGTTTCCTTAATAAACTTAAATTGAAATTAAACATGATTTTAACTAATTTTCCTTTAACAAACTTAAATGAATAGTTAAACTTAATTTAACTAGTTCCCTTAATAATGCAAAACTTATTTAAAAAATATTTTAAGTTAAATCTAAATTTAGGGATTATTTAAACTGATTTTCTTAAATAACCAAATTATTTTTAAACAAATTCAATTTAAACATTGATTTAAGTTAATTTCCATATTAAAAAAATAATAATTTTTAAAGGGATTTTAAAAAATATTTCAGATTTAAAAATTGTAATATTGACTTTATAAATAGTAGATTCCTAGTTTTAAAAATCAATTAAAAAAATACCCATTTTATAATTAATTAAAACAATAGTTTAACTAAATAGAATTGCATAAAAAAAATATCTTTTAAATATATAATTAAAATATTAAAAAAAATCAAATACAAGAAATAAAACCGGGAAAAGCTTAATTAAAATATATATGTATTGAATAAAAAAAAGAATTTTCAAATCAATTAAAAAAGGGAATTGATTTGTAAAGGGTAAAATAAAAAAAAATTAATAAATCTGATTAAAACAGGTTAATGAAAAGATGAATTAAAAATAGATTATAAAAAAAAGAAATACACAATAAAAATTGATTAAAAAGATAAATTATATTTATTTATGGGCATAATAAAATACTAATTTATCATCTTTAATCTCGTCAAGGCGAACAAATCCGAATCTTTCAAATTGAATTACATCATCAACCTTAAGATTCTTACAATCCTTCTCACAGAAACCTTCAACAACTGAAGCGTCATCCATTACAACCTCAGCTTTAATAGCCTCCTCTGTAGGAACAAACTGAATGATTCTAGCTTTAATTTTACGGGCATCTTCAAATGATGCACTGTTAAACTTAACGGTTCCATTATCAATATCAATATTAATTAAATCCATTAACCTGATATGTCCATCTTTAAAGTCATCCCCATCAATATAAACAGAACCATTAAAGTCCAATGTTCTGTTTCCTCTTTCAGGAAAGTCCGGATGTAATTCCTTTTCCAATGTGAAATTAGAAAATTCCTCAGGACAATCTTCAACATCTATTTTTACAGGGTTTTTAACAAAGAAATATCTATTTGCCTTATCTTCAATAACATTCCTGTTTAAACCATAGATCTTTTTCCAACTTACGGCAGAATCAGACATTTTAACTCCAATTTCCACCATCAAATTCCAAATAGCCTCCGGTTGGATACCTCTTCTTGCAATAGCCCTTAAGGTTCCAAGTCTTGGATCTGTCCATGAGGAATATTTTCCGGATTCAATACCTTCTTTAGCCTTGGAGGTACTTAATGGAATATCCTCCATTTTAAGTCTTCCATAATGGATAAATTCCGGGGTGTCCCATCCCATATGTTTATATAGATATTTTTGTTTTTCACTATTTGCAAGGTGATCTTTTCCTCTTAAAACATGAGTCATGCCCATTAAATGATCATCTACAGATACGGAGAAGTTCATCATGGGATAAACTCTATATTTTTTACCTAAACGTGGATGTTCCTCATCAACAATACGGAAAGCTACCCAATCACGAATAGCAGGATTTTTATGATTAATATCGGTTTTAATTCTTAAGACTGCAGAACCTGCCTCCATTGATGGAAACTGTTCCCATAATTTTAGATTTTCTTCCACACTCTGATTTCTATGTGGACAAGGTTCACAATTATCTTTAAGCTTTTTAAATTCCCCACCGTCACAGGTACACATATATGCTGCCCCTCGTTTAATTAACTCTTCAGCATATTTATAATAGATTTCGAAACGGTCGGATTGGAAGTAAACCTCGTCAGGTTCAATTCCTAACCATTTTAAATCTTCCTGAATCATGTCATAAGCAGGAGGATAGACTCTTTTAGGATCTGTATCTTCAATTCTTAAGATAAACTTTCCACCATACTTCTTAACATATTCCCCATTAGGTACTGCTGCTCTTGCATGTCCTATGTGTAATGGTCCACTTGGATTTGGTGCAAAACGCATAACAACATTATCATGAGAACCTGGTAACTCATCCAATCCCTCTTTCTTAACTTGTTTTTTCTCATGAATCTCCAAACCTAATTTATCCATTTCAGCTTGTTGTTCTTCTTTAGATAATTCATTGACTTTAGCTACAACTTTTGCACTTAATGGACCTATCTCTTTAGCACGGGATCTAAGTTCTGCTTCCTGAGACATAATAGAACCCATTACAGCTTTAGGACTAGCACTACCTTTGTGTTTTACAGCATTCATTAAAGCATGTTTATATACAACTTCTTCTAATTCATCCATTATATCACATTAAATAAGTATTCTTTTAAATTGATAAAAAACTATACTGAAAATACTAAATTAAAATAAAATAGTAATAAATACAATTAAAAAATCAGCATATTTTAAAAATAAAAATTAATATAAAATCACAGTATTATTTTTGAATCATTAAATATATAAATTTTTAATTGATAATCTAGAAAACTTTAAGGAAAAATCAAAATCTATTTTTAATCCATTAATAAAAAAAATAAAAATTAATATTTTATTATAATTATAAAGATAAACCAATAAATGATTTTAATTTATAAATCATATAATAATTTGAAATATTAAAGTGATAATATGACAGACAATAAGAGACATATTGAAAATCCAGAGGACATTGACTGGGCTTATTTTTGGGGTAAAAAATTAGAAAGTAAGAAAGATCGTCAGAAAAATTGGGATAAAGCAGCGCCACACTTCCATAAAAGTAATAAAAGGGATGATTATAGGAAAACCCTGTTAAACAGTTTAAAAATAACAAAAGAAGATACTGTACTGGATATTGGTTGTGGTGAAGGTTCCATCACCATTCCAATAGCTAAAAAAGCTAAAAGTGTTACAGGTCTTGATTCATCAAGCGGAATGCTTAAAATTTTAAATGAAAAATGTGAAAAAGAAGGGGTTGATAATGTAACCACTATTCAAAAACCAATAGAAGAAATATCAATTGATGAACTTGGTCACTTTGATATAATTGTCGCATCAAGATCACTTAACAGCATCATACCAATTGAAAGAGTATTGAAAACCATTAATGAAATGGCCAACAAATATGTTTATATCACCTTATTTGGACCAGATAACTGGAGAATAGAAAGGGATTTCCAGGAATCTATCGGAAATAATCCTAAGGATTTCCCTCCATACACCTACATGATTCAGATACTATACAATTTAGGTATTTATGCCAATGTTGAAAGACTTTCAATAACCTCCCACAGAGAATATAACAATATTGAGGAAGCCATGGACAATGGCAAATTTAGAGTGGACCTCTTAAGTGATGAGGAAATTGAAAAACTTAAAACCTATCTTAAAGATATACTTAAAAAAGATTCCAAAACCGGAAAATTATATAATGAAAGGGATGTTGCAGATTGGATATTATTATGGTGGAAAAAGGATGGAAAATAGGATTGATTAAAAAACATAATCAATACTTTAATGTTAATTTAAGGATTTAATTCCTCATCACCATATTTTTTAATTAGATTTGAGGAATAATTAGAGGCATAAATCCATCCGATTAACGCACCTGCTAATTTACCGATAACAACTCCAAACCATACACCCCATACTCCATAGCCTAAAACAATTCCAAGTAAAACAACAAAGAATGCAGGGAATATAATCTCCCTGAATATTGTAAGGCATAGGGAAGTTGGACCCTTTCCCAAACTTTGGAAGAATGAACCGGATAAAAGACCCAATGGCGTTGCAATGAAAAATAAAAAGAATACCTTTAGAAAATTGGATATTGGTTCTATGAGTACTCCTGTATTGGATGAAAAACTAAAGACCGTTGCTATCTGACTTGAAAATATAAAAACCACAGCACCGATAGCGACAGACATTATAATTCCGAGTTTCATTGAATAATTCAATACATTCTTCAATCTTCTAAATTTACCGGCACCGAAAGAGGAACCTGCAACTGCAATAGTTGCCATTGATAGACCAACAGACGGAACAATACCAAATAAAACTACTCTCATACCTGCAGTATATGCTGCTACAGCATTGTTATCTGCAACCATAGTTAAAACTGAGTTTACAACACTAAGTAATGCTGCAATACACATCATTTCTAGTGCTGCTGGAATTCCAACCATTAGAATATCTTTAATTACAGAACCATTTGGTTTCAAATCCTTTTTATAAATATTCAAATAGGTATCTCTTTTAATAAGCATCCAATATAATATTACAACGGCACTGATTCCTGATGATAAAACCGTGGCATATGCAATACCTGCAACACCTAAGTTTAATCCCCAAGGTAACATAAAGACCGGATCCAATATAATATTTATTACCGCAGTTAAAGTCATGACATATAACGCTCTTTTTACATCACCTTCAGCTCTTAAAACACCAGTCAATATTGAGGTAATTACAATGAATATACATCCTGAGAATATTACGGTACTATAATACAAAGCCAAACTAAGAACTTCACCACTTGCACCAAGACCTATAAGGATTGGTCTTTGAAAAAGCAATATAAATACTGAGATAATAATCGGTATTATGATCCCTATAAGGAATGACTGACTTGCCCCTAAATCTGCCAAATCCTTCCTTTTTCCTCCAATTTTACGTGCGATAAAGGATGATGCACCTGCACCTAAACCATTTGCCAAACCATTTACAACCATAAACAGAGGGGTTACAAATCCTACCGCTGCAAGAGGTGCAGCTCCAAGGACAGATACCCAGATACCATCTATTAAATTGTAACTCATAGTAATAAGCATACTCAAAATCATTGGCCATGCCATTTTACGTACAGCAACCTTATAATCACCCATCATCATTCTAACATTTTTATTTTCCTCAACCATTTAAACACCAAAAAACAGATTATAGCAATTTGAAACTTTTTAAAGTTAAATCTTTAATTAGATTATTTAATTTGGAATCCTCAGATATTCCCATATACGTTTCCCATTCCCCATTGATTTCTTTAATTTTAGGAATAATTTCTAAGGATTTATCTGTTAATTCAATGATATTTCTACGAAAATCCTCATTATCAGTTTTACGAATAATATATCCCTCATTCTCTAGTTTTTTTAAAGACTTGGCAACAGAACCCTTGCTTAAGTTAAAGATCCTTGCTAAATCATTTTGACTTAAATCATCAAAATAATTCAATTTTACTAAGAAAAGTGATTGAATAGAATTAATATTATATTTTTCAAGTTCTTTATTAAGATATTTGATATAATTTTTAGACAAATTAGTAACTAAAGCCATAAAAGGCATTTTATCTATAGAACTACCAATTATTTCATAATTATCCATAAAAACACCAAATTAAATAATTTATTATTTAGTTATATATCCTAAAAAAATATAAAGGTTTCCATTGAAACGTTTCATTGGAAAATAAATTGCAAGAATATTTAAGAAAGTTGTAATAATTCCAATTTTTAGTTTTGAAGAGACATTCAAGAAATAAAATTGATTTTAATAAAGTTTTTCATATAATATCAGCCATTAACAGACATCCCATTTACAAATTCTATATAAAAGCAATATACGAAATACTCAATATTTATTACATCATATGAAAAAAATTGAAAGGTATAGAAAAAACCAGAAAAATATTAAGAAATATTTAAAGATGAAAAATAGCCAAAAATAATAAAAATAACTAAAAATAACTAAAAATAAAGAAAAATAGCCAAAAATAATAGAAAATAGATAAAAATAATAAAAATAACTAAAAATAACTAAAAATAAAGAGAAATAGCCAAAAATAATAGAAAATAGATAAAAATAATAAGTTTTATAATAAAGTAGAAAGAATTTTATAAATTATAAAAATATAGGAAAAAATAATTATAGAATTTAAGATTTTCTTTCAATTACAAAATCTGCTAATAAAGCAAGTGCATCTTTACTTGAAGAATCAGGTAATATATTAAGTATTTCCTTTGCTTTGTTTACATTTGAAAGAGCAACATCATGAGCATATTCAATTGAACCATATTTATTAAATAAATCAATTGCAATATCCACATCTTCTTGAGGAGATTCAGGATCAGATAAGATTTTAACCAGCTTTTCTTTATCCTCTTCATTTGCTTCGGATAAGGCTTTAACTACCATTAAAGTCATTTTACCCTCAACAATATCACTACCTACAGGTTTACCTAAATCCTTTTCATCACTAATAACATCAAGATAATCATCCTGAATTTGGAATGCCAAACCGATAAGTCTACCATATTCATACATTGCATCAATTACTTCAGAATCCGCTCCACCTACAATTGCTCCAGCCTTACAAGCCCCAGCAATAAGTGCAGCTGTTTTCTTGAAGATCATTTCCATATATTCCTCTTCCTGAACATCGAAATTACCTTCAAAACCCATATCCAAAGCTTGACCTTCACAGATTTTAACACATGCGTCTGCAACAACAGCCAAAGACTCAGCAACACGGTCTGCGGAAATGTTATCTTCTTTAGAAGTAATTACTAAACCAAATGCTTTTGAAAATAAAGTATCTCCAGCTAAAATAGCTAATGGTTCACCCCATACAGTATGTACAGAAGGCTTACCTCTCCTCATATCATCATCATCCATAATATCATCATGGATTAAGGAGAAAGTATGAATCATTTCAAAAGCCGCAGCAGTTTTAAGTGCATCTTCCCTGTTTCCACCAACTGCTTGACTTGAAAGTAAGGTTAAAGCAGGCCTTAACATTTTTCCGCCTGCCTCAGTTAAATAAACTGAAGATTTTTGTAAATCTTCAGGATCAATACTAGACAAATAATCCTCAATTACTGCCTTTACATCTTTAGAATAATCAGTTAAAATTTCAGTTACATCTGACATAAAAATCCTCCATTATAATTCATTTCCTATATTTTTCTTGATTAAAATTAATTTTGAAATTCCTCAACCAAATTATGAAAACTATGTAAACATTTATAACAATAATATATCTTTATTATATGATTAATAATCTTATCTTTTTTTAAAAATAAAATTAAAAAAAATTTAATTTTAAACAATACCTCTAAGCTAATGAATTAAAATATTAACAATATTAGAATAAATAAACCTATTCCTCATCAGTATCATTAAAGACTTGTGCTTGTGCATTTCTTAAAATATGCACATTACTACCAATCCTATATCCTTCCTCTTCTGCAAGTTCCCCATATGCAGTTAACATGTGAAGATCTCCGTGAGCAGGAATGATATGTGCAGGTTTAACCATTCTTAAAAATTCCCTATGGTCTTCCCTACCTGCATGTCCGGATACATGGGCATTAGCATAGATTCTTGCACCAGATGCTTTAAGTCTTGCTTCCATTATATGCCTATTTGCAGCATTTGTTGGATTTGGAATAATTGGTGCAGAAATAATCACATTATCTCCTTTCTTAATATTAAATGGAGTCTTACCACTTGCAATTCTTGGAAGTAATGCATCGGGTTCACCTTGATGACCAGTAGTTACAAGTAAATATTTAGAACGATTTTCCTCTGCTTTTGCAAGTGCCCTATTTACTGCCTTTGGAGAACCATGAATAGATGAATTCTTAGGTAATTTCAATATTCCCAGATTCTGTGCAATTCCTAAAAATCTTTCCATAGATCTTCCAAGGAATAAAATTTCCCTATCACTTTTCTTTGCAATATCTGCAATGGTTTGAATCCTTTCAATATGTGATGAGAAAGTTGTAACAATCATACCGGTTTTTTCTTTTAAAGGTTCCCTCATTAAATCCTCAAGTATAATTCTTGGAACACGTTCTGAATAGGTTTTTACTTGTTGTGTATTTGCCGCATTTGTAGTTTCCACAATAAGTGCAAGTACTCCCTGTTTACCTAATTGTTTTAGTCTTTCATAATCAGGTGGGGGAGATACTTTCTGGTGATTATCAAATTTAAAATCAAGTGCGTAGATAATAATTCCTTCAGGAGTGTGTAAAACTGGGAAAACTGCCTGAGGAATACTGTGGGTAGTATGGACAAATTCCAAAGTAACATCCTTAGATAATTTTAATTTACTGCCTGGATTTAAAACCCTGATAGGATTGTTAACCTTAAATTTACGTTCACCTTTAATTTGCTTTTTAATAAGTGCAGCGGTATATGGTGTTCCAATTAATGGAGCATCATACCTATGTGCAAGTTTTGCAACAGCACCAATGTGATCAAGGTGTCCGTGTGAAAATACAATAGCTTTAACCTTTCCATCAACATCCTTCATTAAGGTATCATCAGGGATGACTCCCCTTTCAATTAAATCCAAACTATGCATTCTGTCAATATCCGTATCCTCATGGATATTGATCCTATCTAGATGTATTCCCATATCAAATATGATTACATCATCATTAACTTTAACGGCAGTCATGTTTTTTCCAACTTCCTCATAACCGCCAATTGCTATAATCTCAACCGTCAATATTTGACCTCCTACTATATTTCCTAGTGTTAAAACCCCTATCATTAAGCCATTCTTTAGTTTCACCCCTAATAACAAGATCAGATTCTTTTAAATCCTTAATACTTCTTGCTCCAACTAAAAACATAGCCAATTTTAAAGATTCGTTAAATTTATTCACATAATCAACAATTGCATCATGGCCTTTATATGCAGCTTTTAAAAACGGTAAAGCCATTCCAACAGCATCTGCCCCAAGAGCAATAGCTTTTGCAGCGTCCAATCCAGTACGAATACCTCCTGATGAGACAACAGGTATACTAACTGAGGAACATACCTCAACAGTACTGATTGCAGTAGGAATACCCCAATCCCAAAAAGCCTCTCCAAGTAACCTATCATTTGTACGATAGGTTTCTACAGCAGCCCAACTAGTTCCGCCGGAACCTTGAACATCTATGAAGTCAACTCCTGCTCTTTGAAGTTTTGCAGCATCCTCTGCACAGATACCTGCACCAGTCTCTTTAACCATGACCGGAACATCTACCAAATCACAGATCTCGGAAATAGATTGCACATATCCCCTAGCATCTACATCCCCACCAGGTTGAATTGATTCCTGAAGTGGGTTTAAATGAATAGCTAAAATATCTGCATCCAACATATTTACAGCATCCTCGGCATATTTCATCTGAGGAGCACCAATATTACCTAAAAGTAATGCATTAGGTGCATAATCTCTTGCAACAGTATAGGTAGATGTTAATTCAGGATTTTCGATTCCTGCTCTTTGACTTCCAAGGCCTAAAGCAATGTTATTTTCTTCTGCAGCAATGGATAATTCCTTATTGATTTTTTCTGCAAAAGGATGTCCTCCAGTAATAGCTGAAATAAATAAAGGAGAATCTAATTTTTTACCGAATGCTTTTGTTGAAATATCAATATCTGCTTTATTAATTTCTGGAAGTGCCCTATGAATTAACTCAATATCTTCAAAACCAGTTGACTTCTTATAATTAACATCATAATTTTTACAAATTGAAAGATGTTCTAATTTCCTATCTTGAATCATTAGTTTCCTCCAAAACTAAAAACATATATAGCCAATATACATTATTAATTATTAAAAAATAAGGGTGTTAATAGACAATCAGAATTTGATTACATTAAACATGCAAAATTATAAAATCTTAAAAAGATCACTTATATAAAATTCTCCAATTAAATCTTTATAAATAAAATTATTAAAATAAGACAAGTATTTTAATAAGCTATTTTTATAATAAAAGACCCTATTAATCCTTACATAAACATAAATGTTGTTATAATTTATATTAAATTTTAAATTCCTTATTTTACCTAATATAAAAAAATAAATTCTAAAAAATCACTTATTTTTAAAAAAAAGATTGACCTCTTTAAAAATAAAATTCCCTGACCTATGATTTTTATGTTTCGACCATGTTTTTAAAGCTAAAATTAAATATTTTAACTGTATTATTTCCCTTAAATCATTTTTACATTAAATTCAACTTAATTATAAATTACTAGTTTAAACAAAAAACCATAGAGTAATCCCACATATTTAAATAATTAAGTAAAATAATAATCTAAAAATTATAACTGTGTAGTTATTTATAACTAATACTATATAATTATAATGTATTATTTTATAAAGGTATATAAAAAAAACAAAAACTAGAAAAAATAAATAATAAAAAAATAAAAAAAATTACTATTTCTTAGAGATTTTGGTACCTTTGACTTTCTTGTTTTGGAGTGATGCTGCGATTATACCCGGTTTATTAGCATTTACAATCTCGGAGCTAACACCAGAATATGCAAGATCTAAAAGTTCCTTAACCTTACCTACCATACCACCAGTAACATCAACATTAGTGGTGGACTCTATTTGTGTAATATCATCGATTGAATGTACATTCTCAATCAATTTAGCATCAGAATGTTTTTTAGGATTTTTATCATAAACACCATCAACATCGGTACCAAGTACCACTCTATCAAAACTCATTCTGCTTGCAAGGTTCTGAATAATCTGATCACCGGATATTACTACAAACTTCTCATTTGTATCCAATACAACATCACCATATAGTACAGGTACAAAACCCAACTCCAAATATCTTTTAATTAAATCCAGATTACAATTCGTTATTCTTTTATTAGTAGTGGTAATAAAGGAAGAAGGCGGTAAAGATACTGCAGGAATATCATGTTTCCATAATGCCTCACAGACATATGTATCCAACTTTCTTCCTGCAACCAATGTTTCTGTAAAACCAATCCTTTTTTCTGGAAGTTCCTCCTCACTAAAAGCCTGGCCAATCTTATATTTGCTTGCTGGTGGATGGGCAAATGATCCTGCACCATGAACCAGAACCAATCCATCCTCTAATTGGGGATGGATATTCTCTTCCATAAAGGATTGTTTAATCTCTTCACATACCCTATTTAAATTGTTATAATCAACTTTAGCAACAGATGAATCTTTATCTGTAATTATACTCCCGCCAATCTTAAGTATTATCAAGTTATCACCTTTTAATAAAAAAAATCATGCCTATTGAAAATTCTAAATTAGTTTACTTAAAAACAATATTCCTTTCCAAATCAATGAATTTGTTAAAGATATATAAGTTAAATCTAAGAAAAAATGGTTTGGATAACTATTAATCATCTAATTGGCATAATCAATTAGATTATTATTAATAGTTTTTGACTTTTTCTTTTTAAAGATTACTTTATTGTCTTTAATAGATATATTTGCATTTGATTTAGAAGGGTTCTTGTGACTACTAACACTTTTCTTGTTAAATTTAGGACTATTTTTTACATGTTTACTAGAATTAACCTTAACGGCAATATTCTTGTTATCTATTACACCACCGTGTTTACTTCTTTGTTTATGATTATGATTTTTTAGATTATTACTCTTATGGGATTTATCCTTCCTATTTCTAGAGATAACCTTAGAACTTACACCTTTTCTAGAAAATCTAAGTTGAACTGTGGAATCATATACACCAATGGCATTAGAAACTTGTTCCACCTTATTAGGACATAAAGCTACAATACTTCCACCACCACCGGCACCGGTGATTTTAGAACCAATAGCTCCGGCACCTCTTGCAATATAAACCATACGGGATAACTCTTTAGTATTGACATTAATAGAATCCAATAAACCTTGATTAATATTCATCAATTCCCCCATTTTATTAACATTGCCTTCCTCAATAGCCTTCTTAGCCTCATCAGTTAATACACCCATGGTCTTTATGATTGGATCCATAATTGAGGGATATTTGGTCTTTAAATTCTTTACATTCTTAACCATACGACTAGTACTGCCATATTTAGAGGTAACACCAATAACGAATGGGGCATTGATATTTGAATTAATTCTTTGAAGTTTTTTATTACGGCTTAAATAGATTAAACCACCATAAGTAGATACTAATGTATCTAAAGGACTTGCCTCACCCTGTACCTTAAACTCTACTTGATGGGCTTTCTCTGCAAGACCTTTTTTGTTAAAGTAAATATTGTGATACCTGTATAAAGCCGCAAGTGTTGCAACTGTTACAGCAGCTGAGGAACCTAAACCAGAACCAATTGGAATGTCAATTGACAAATCAATCTCAATTGGTGAATGATCATGAACCATATATAAGGCCTCTAAAATATATCTAATAATTCCGGGTTTACCTCTCTTCAACACATATTTCTTATTTTTGGTATCCAATTCGGCTTCAAATCCTAGATCTTTGGATTTTAAAATAGTTTTATCCGTACTGCTATCTTTAATACGGACAGTAGCCCTTTTATTTACTGCTGTTGCAATTGCAGGTTCACCATAAACAACAGAATGTTCTCCAAACAAAATCGTTTTACCTGGAGCAGATGCTTTTACTTCCATTTTCAAACTCCCTTACATTTATAAAACAATTTAAAAATAAGAGTTAAAAAGATAAAAAATTCTATTAAACTAATTTATTTATATATTCCTTAAATAAATAGAATAGCCCTAAACAAATTAAATCAAACATATTATTAAATAATTCAAATAATAAAGTGTTTATTTTCGAAATATTATTAAAAATAATCTAATAAATCCCAAACTGATTATATTCCCCAATAATCAGTTAAACAACATTCCATAATAAATACAATTTAAGATATGCAAATATCAAATTATTCAATACAAATAACAAATATTATAAATATTTCGATTAATCTTTTAAACCTGTTTATTTTTAAATCCATAATGATTAATCTAAAATTTATCCATTTTATTCATCCAGTTTTCTTTAAATTCAATTTAGATTAATCTTTTAAATTAAATAATATCCATAGAAAAGATACTATTATAATTTTATTCCTAAGATAACTATTTTCTTAAAAATTTTATAATCAATTAATTTAAGAAAAATAATCAATCAACTTATGTTTTGTTTTTTTAAAAATTTATAGTATTCTATTTTCTTATAAAAATCTTAGACAAAATAAAGATTAAAAAATAGAATATGGGTTAAAAATATATGACACTATTAAAAAATTCCATTTCTACTAAATTAAAAATAGATATTGAATATTTTTTTTAAATCTTTAAATTCAAGGCTTTCAGTACCTATAAAAAAAATATAGCATATTAAAACTTAATAAAAAAATTAAAAAAATATAATTAAGTAGATATGATTAGATTAAAAGATAACTAGTAAGATTAATCTGATTTAAACACTCCAGCACCATATCCTACTACAGAACTATAATCTCCACTAACATCACCACTGGTTTGATGTTTTAGAATATCTGCTTTTTTAACACCACATTCTTTAGAATATATAATGTTAGAGGCAACGGTTCCATAACCGCACATGGTTATGTTATATTTAGATACATCATCAAGTAATTTTTCATGGTTCATGTTTGCAATATCATTTAAAACAATTTCATCTTTAATTAAAGTTGTATCTTGACTAAGAAAATGTGATAAATCAGTACTTGAAATCAATAATATTGATGAGGATATTTCTTCCACAGACTCCCTGATACTATATGCAATATCAAGTGATGTTTGAAGATTTTGAACATTTATACATATGGGAAGTATTTTGAAATCATCTGAAAAATACTGGAGAAATGGAAGTTCAACCTCAATACTATGTTCCCTGTAATGGGCCTGATAATCCACATCCGCATATTTGGAATTCTTAATAAAGATATCTGCCAAATCACTGTCCACCTCAACATTACCTAATGGAGTCTCCCACATACCCTCATCAAAAACTGAAACATAACCACTACCGAAGCCAGTGTGGTTCGGACATAATATTATAAAAGTATCTGGAAAACCATTTTCTACAAGTTTGCTGAAACCATAAGATGCAACTGGTCCTGAATAAATATATCCTGCATGAGGAACCATAATACCTTTTAGATTTGAGTTAAAAGATTTATTTAATTTTGGAATGGAACCTACACCAGATTCACATAAAAATGAATACTCAATACTTTCCTCCAAATCTTTAGGATTTGAATAATAAAAAGATCCTGCAACTGCCGGTTTTCTTAACATATTTTTATCCTCCCAATATCATTTAATTAAATAAAAATATTATATTTCAAACTAATAAAATTTAGTAATTTTTTCATATTAACTTTAAAGATATAGAATAGAAGAGATATTTTAAAAAAATAAGTAAAAAAAAACCAACAAACAAGAAAAAATCAAAAAACCATCTGAAAAAAAATGTCCAAAAAAACCAGCAAACAACAGAAAAAATGGAAAAATATAAAAAAACATGACAATAAAAAAGTCGACGATACAAAAAACAGAGAATATCAAAAAACCAGATAAATAATTAAAATAAGAAAAGCGGAAAATACAGTAAAAAGCCAATTAAATTATAAAAACAAAAAAAATAGAAGAATAAAAAAATTAAAAACTTAGTTTTTAACTTTTAATTCAAAGTCAGATGGTTCTAAATCGATTTCACCATCTTCAGGAATGACTCCTTTTTCCCTTAAGATTTGTCTTGCAAGTAACCAGTAAACTAAAGCAATAGCCTTTTTACCTTTGTTATTTACAGGAATACATAAATCAATGTAACTGAGTAAGTTTTCAGTATCACATAAACCTACTACAGGAATTCCATTTTGTTTAGCTTCTAAAATAGCCTGATTATCAGATCTAGGATCAGTTACAACAATAACTTTAGGTTCAATGAATTTATGATATTGTGGATTTGTTAAGGTTCCAGGAATAAATCTTCCAGGAATAGTTTTACATCCAATAACTTCCCCAAATTTTTTAACAGGAGCCTGACCATATAATCTGGTAGATACAACTAAGATATCCTGTGGATCATATTGAGCTAAAAATTTAGCTACTTTTTGGATTCTTTCATCGGTTTTTCTAATATCTAATACATGTAAACCGTCTGATCTTACACGGAATATGTATTTTTCCATATCACTAGTTTTTTGTTGAGTTCCAATATGTAAACCTGCTGCTAAGTAATTATCTAATTGTATTAAAAGTTCTGACACTTTATCACCTTTATTTTATTATATGTAATTTTAATATCTTTTATCAAATTCATAATTGATAAGCTAAATTTGATTATTATTAACGAGTTTGTGTGAAGTTAATCATTATCAATAACTTCTATTGATTCCTCAGGACATACATCCATACATACTTCACATAAGCTACATTCTTCGGGATTAACAACTGTAACTTTATCGCCGTCAAGTAATAAAATTTCCATTGGACAAATATCAATACATTCTGCACATTCAGAACCTTGACATTTATCATAATCAATAGTTATTATAATCATATTATCCCTACTCATAATAATTATAATTAATTAAAAAAATTTAAAGAATCATCTAAATATCTAATTGAAACTTGCCATTTTAGGGTCAGATAATTCTTCCTCAATACGGATGAGTTCATTAAGTTTTGCGATTCTTTCACCACTAACTGCTCCAGTTTTAATAATAGGAGCTCCCCATGCAACAGCTAAGTGTGCAATAGTTTCATCAGTAGTTTCTCCAGACCTGTGAGAAACAACAGGAACAACATTGTTTTCTTTAGCTAATTTTACAGTAGCATAAGTTTCAGTTAATGAACCAATTTGATTAGGTTTAATAATAATAGCATTAGCAGCATTCTGAGCAATACCTTTAGCTAAATACTCTTTATTAGTTACAAATAAATCGTCTCCACAGACAAGACATTTATCCCCTACCTCAGAGGTTAATTGTGAGAAACCATCAAAATCATTTTCATCAAATGGATCTTCTACATAGAACATTCCATAGGTATTGATAATATCTTTAACATATTCCACTTGTTCACCGGTATCTCTTTCAATACCGTCTTGTTCATAGACATATTTACCTTTGTCTGCATCCCAGAATTCAGATGATGCAAAGTCAAGGGAAGGTCTGATTTCAAAACCAAGTTCATTGCTTACTTCTTCACAAGCTTGAGCTTGAATTTCTAATGCGGTATCATTAGTTACATTAGGAATCCATCCACCTTCATCACCTTTTCCACCAGTGAAAGCAGAATCTTTTTTTGCTATTAGTTCTTTAAGCTTTTTATGAATTGCAACATTACCGAATACTGCTTGTTCAATACTTTTAGCACCTACAGGTACTACTAAGAATTCTTGAATATCCGGAGCGTTTACACCAGCATGAGCTCCACCATTCATCATATTTCCAAGTGGGTATGGAAGTTCATTTCTCATATTTCCACCTAAGAATTTGTATAATGGTAAGTTGTATGATGCTGCTGCAGCTTTAGCCGCTGCCATAGACACAGCTACAGAGGTGTTACCTCCAATAGCAGACATATTATCTGTTCCATCGATTTCTTTTAAAACTAAATCGATGTCAGATAAATATTCAGCATCCATTCCAATAAGTTCAGAAGAAATTACATCTTCTACTTCGCCAATAACCTTATCTACTCCACCTTCAGGGAAAGATTTAACTTCCCTAGAACCGGTACTAGCCCCACTAGGTGCAGCAGCTCTACCAAAACCGTTCCAAGTAATAATATCTACTTCAACAGTTGGATTACCTCTACTGTCCAATATTTTTCTAACACGGACATCTTCAATAATACTATCCAAAAAAACACCTCAAGTGCATGTTCAATTTATTACCCTAATATCTATAATGAGATTACAATGTAATCATTAAAAAAATAGTATTTTCTTTTATAGATTCTTATGATATTTTTTATTTATTTTTTTAAGTGATTATTTTTTATAAAAAATAATCGAAAAACGATTAAATTGAAAGAATTTCAAATAATCTAATATAATATTAATACACCTAATATTTAAATTAATTGATTTATTTAAATATTTCACAATTAAAATATTAGTTTACTAATTTTCAATAAAAGTTAAAACTTTTAATTAAAGTAAGAATATGATAAATAAAATTAATTATTTATTCATCATCTCTAACTACATCTAAAGGTAAGACATTAGCTTCTAATTCTTGATAAGCTATATCAATAGGATCTAATGAATCTTCAACTTCAACCTGTGGTTCTGCACCCATTGAAAGTTGAATAGCTCTTGCACCTAAGATTCTAGCTTTTTCAAATCTTGTTAAATCTTTTCTAGTCATTTTTTATCTCCTAACTAATAGGCATAAAAAAATAATGTCTATTAAATATAAAAGAATTGAAATAAAGATTTATAAAAAATCTTCCTATGATTTTTATAAAAATCTTACTAACTATTTAAATATTTAAATTTAAACTAAAACCTAAATATTTTAGAATATTCTAAGTTAATAAAAACTACAAAATGACAATAAATAAACCCATTAAAAATGTGGTCTGTCTATTTATTCCCAAGTTTCAACATGTGAAATCAACATTCTTCTACAACAGTATCTAGTCAAACCAAGATCATCTAAGATATCTTTAGAATCTTCCCCATTTTCTAATCTTCTGTTATACTCATCAAAGTAAGCAGATACTGGTTTTCCGCAACTAATACATCTTATAGGAATCATTTTAAATCATCATTTCCACTTTTTTATTTAAATAATTAAAGAATAAAACTATAAATCTACCTGTAACTTTTTTGTTTACGAGCTCTAGCTCCAGGACCACCGTATTTCTTAGGTTCTGATCTTCTAGGATCCCCTACAAGCATAGTCCTATCATAATGATTGTATTTTTCTTTTAAATCCATATCATTAGTGTATTGAACTAAACCTTTTGCAATAACCATACGAGCAGCTTCAGCTTGACCCATAACTCCTCCACCTCTAACTCTTACAGTGATATCTACATCGTTAACGATATCTCCTGCAATGTCTAAAGGTTCTTGTAATTTTAATCTTGCAAGTTCAGGAGAGTAAAGTTCTAAAGGTTGTTTATTGATTCTTACTCTACCGGTACCTTCTTTTACAGTACCTCTTGCAATAGCAGTTTTACGTTTTCCACTAGTATGAACAACTTTCATAATTACACTTCCATTACAATCTAGAATTTAGCTCCTAATAATCTTGAGATTTCGCCTAATTCTATACCTTTTTTAACGTTTTCATATTCTGCTGCAGGAACTTCAGTTACCTCACTATCAGCAAATTCAGCAGGTACACCTACATAAGCTTTTAATCCTTTGTAAGCATTTCTACCTTTTGTTTTCTTAATAGGTAACATTCCCCTAACAGTTCTTCTAAATATATCATCTGGTCTATGAGGATATTTAGGACCTAATGTCCTAGGGTTTGAAATACTTTTTCTGTCTACTCGTTGTTTATATTTTGCATAAGCCCAATCCTTATTACCAGTAATCATAATTTTTTCAGCATTAAGTACAACAACTTCCTCACCTTCAAGAAGTGCTTTACTTACTACACTAGCAAGTCTACCTAAAATGCATCCTTCACCATTAACAATCATAATTAACACCTACATTCCCGATTATTGCATAATCCTAATATTGCTTCCCTTAGGATTTTGTTCAAGAATTTCACTAATAGTAAGGCATTCTCCACCAGCATTTTCAATTTTTTCCTGAGCTTTACTAGAGAAGTTTAATGCTGCTACAGTAACTTTTTTGTCTAAATTACCATTAGATAAAACTTTACCTGGAACTAATACTACTTCATTTTCATTAGCATATCTGTTAATTGAAGATACATTAACTTCAGCAGTGCTTCTGTTAGATCCTTCAAGTTTAGATGCAACATCTTTCCATATAGCTACGTCTTCTTGATTAGATTTAATTTTGAGAGTTCTAATAAGTTTAAAAAGGTTAGGATTTGTTTTTATAACTTTTTTAGCCATATTATTTTCCTCCTTTACTAAATTCAATTAGCTCATCTGCTTTATCCGCTAAAACATCACAAGCTTTTAATAAGACCTCTTTTGGAGGCATTGATCCATCAGTTTCTATTTTAAAAATAAAATTATTTTCTTCATATCCAACATGAATATAATCATTGACACATGCTCTTACACAGCTTTTACACATTGCACAGTTTTCAATATCTAAAACTTTAATTTTCTTAGATCTGCGATCTGCTTTTAATATACCTCTAGGACATGCAGAAGCACAATCATAATCGATTTCCACATCATCATTAAAGGTAATCTTAGGATATTGTTTGTATGCACAAACTGTAGTCGGCATCCATTTAGCATGATCTTTACCGAAGCCAAGTTTTGCTACAGCTTCAAGTTCGATTTCTTCATTTTCTTTAAGTTTTACTAAAGGAATTGTGTCATATACAGGTTTAATTTTAGGGTCAGAAGAGACTAAATCTTTAGAATAGACAACTCCTGGGCCTTTTTTATTTAATGTAAATGAAACACTGCATTTTGGGCAGTAGTCATCACAGTCACATTCATCAGGAAGAACTAGGCCTTCGATAGATTCCAAGTCAGAAACTAAAGGAGTTAAACCTAATCTATGTGCGAGTACCTCATCAAACATCGCAGATTCATTCTTAACAATGTTGACATCTTCAATTGCTAATTTAGGAACTCCCATCATAGCAATTCTTCTAATTGCATTAACAAAAGGTACTTCTGCATCACGGATAATGAATACAATTTCATCATCTTTTTGACTTTTGACTTCAATCTCCATTTAAAAAACCTTCCATATTTATACTCTTCTACCTCTTTTACCACCAGGACGTCCTGTACCATCATGAGGAATTGGAGTTATATCTTCAATTTTACCAATTTTAATACCAGCTCTTGCTAAAGCACGGATAGTTGCTTGTGCACCAGGACCTGGACTTCTAGGTCCGTTACCACCAGGTGCTCTGACTTTGATATGTAAACCAACAAATCCTTTTTCTTTAATATCTTCTGCTACACGAGTAGCTGCTTCCATAGCTGCGAAAGGAGAAGCTTCTTGTCTATCAGAACGTACAACTTTACCACCAGACCATTGAGTAATGGTTTCAGCACCGGTTATATCAGTAACAGTAATAATAGTATTGTTGAATGATGAATAAATATTTGCTATTCCCCATTTTTCATCTTTTGCCATAAATAACACCTTTTTCTATTCTGATTCTTCTTCAACTTTATTTGCTTTGTTATTGTTATAATCTTCAATTTGTTTAGCTACAGATGAATTACCATAGAAACCAATTAAATCATCTTCTCCTCTTTTAACCATGTAACTTGGAGAATCGATTTTTTTACCATTTAATGCAATGTGTCCATGAACAATAAACATTCTAGCTTCTTTAGCTGTACGTGCTAAACCTTTACGATAAACAACAGTTTGTAATCTTCTTCTAAGAACATCTTCAACATTTAAGTTAAGAATATCTTCAAGACGAGCATTTTCTGATAAAACACCTATTCTAATTAAGTGTCCTAATAATTCATTCTTATCCTCGACAGCTTGATCTTGAGCAAAACCAAGTAAATACCTTGCTTCCCTACTGTATTTTCTAACTAAAGTATCAGCTTTCCAAATTTCTTTTTTGTTTTTTAAACCATATTTAACCATTAATTTGTTTTCTGATTTAATTCTTTCAGCATTCCAAGGATGTGGAGGAGTAGTATATTTCTTTCTTGCTTTACGTGGATGTCCCATAATCACATCTCCTATATAAAATTAATTTATTAAAAAATTCAACTAATTAATCCAAAAAAAAGTCAACTATAACCCAGTATTTCTGGTACGACTAACTCCTACAGAAGAACCATGTCTAAATGTAGCTTTAGTCCTTTGACCTCTAACAGGTAAACCAAGTTCGTGTCTTCTTCCTTTGTAACTTCTGGTCTTTTTCATTCTGTTTAAATCATCTCTTAAAGTCATGTCAAGATCAGATTCAATTAAATGAGTAGTTTCACCAGTAGTATAATCGTTTCTTCTGTTTAACATCCAATCAGGGATGCCAAATTTTTGTGGATTTTCTAAAAGTTCTTCGATTTTTAAAACATCTTCGTCTTTTATGTATCCAATTTTAGCATTTAAGTCGAAACCTAAAGTAAGACCGATAGTTCTTGATAAAGATAATCCAATACCTTTAATATCTGTTAAAGCGTATTCGAAAGTTTTATTACCATCTACGTCCTTTCTTGAAATACGTACTAAATGTTTAAATTCTTCGTCTGCCATTTATATAACCTCCATTTATCAGAGCGAATCTACGAGACGAGAAGTAGTAGATTCGAATATTTTGTAAATGTAAATTTTAAAAAAAAAAGTTTTACAAAACACAGTTTTTTCAACAATCAAAACTTAGAACCAGGTTCTAAGCACAAATTATTGGTTAATAGTCAATATTTTAAGATAAACTTAATTAAGAAAGTAAAATTCATAAAAAAAATTAAATTAAAAAATTGAATAATTACCAATAAACGCCGAGACTGGGATTTGAACCCAGGCGGAGAGAACCTCCACAAGATTTCCAGTCTTGCGCCTTACCAGGCTAGACTATCTCGGCATCAAGATATCATAACCAACTAGTACATACTAAAAGGTAAAATACCAATAAAAAAATAAGTTAATAAACTTATATCCATTATATCAACAAGCAATATAATAAGATATAATAATATCTTAAATTTATCATATATAAATGTTTGCTTATTTACATATAATATAATCAATATAAAAAAATTTTTCAAGATTAAAATTAATCTATTTATAAATTTAATCAATGAAATCTATTTATAACATTATAAGATTGTATCTTCTAAGATAAAAAGCTTGTTATTTTTTATATAAAATTAGTTAATCTAGGAAATAATTGAAAAACTAAATATCTAAAAGAAATATTAAAAGAGATTTAAAAATTAAAAGAAATGTTCAAAATCATTTCCATGAAATTGGATAAAGATTCTCATCCATGAAAACATGATTAGTATTTACAATAATGCCATTTTCAGCATCTAAAATATCCTGAGAGGAATAACGGCTAATACCGGAACCTACTAATTCACCTTTTAAAGTCATTATTGCAACGGTATCCCCTGGACGAATGTCATCAGATAATATTGAGATTCCCCCTGCAGCAAGATCTGCACCATGAGTAATTGAGGCAACAGTAGAATCCTTAATATATATCTTAGGCAAATGACTAGCAGCCTCCTCCATTGGCATAATAGATTCCCTTAAATATTTCTCATTACCCTCATGTTTATAATAATAATATGCATCAGTAATGTCCTGTAAGGTAACAAGATTATTATCCTCAGAAAAGGATCCTACCTGTGTCCTTCTAAGTTCAGCCATATGTGCTCCACAGCCTAAAGCCTCACCAATATCATGACAATAAGTTCTAACATAGGTACCTGCTTGACAACCTATTCTAAATAATACGAATCTATCTTCAATCTCGGAAATATTTGCATAATAAACTTCCCTTGCCCTTATTTCCCTTTTAACTGCAGACTTAACAGGAGGCATCTGAAATATTTTACCTGTAAACTCATCAAATACCTCTCTGATTATATCCTCATCCAAGCTTTCATGAATATTCATGAGACAAACATATTCTTTTGATGCTAATGACAAAAGTTGCATGGAACGTGTTGCGGAATTAATGCCCATTGGCAAGATTCCTGTAACCTTAGGATCCAATGTTCCACCATGCCCCGTTTTATCAGCTTCCAAAATTCTTAAAACCCAGGAATCAACTTCATGAGAAGTAGGTCCAGAAGGTTTATCTAAATTAATAACACCTTTATTTAAATACTCCTCAATCGTCCTTTCTTCAGGTACACAGCCATATTTAAAATCTGTTTCAAAACGAGATTTTTCTAATAATTCACTCATAATTCCCACTGAATAATTAATTAAATAAATTAAATAATAAATTAAATTAAAATATTTTATAAATTCTTAAATATAATTAAAGAATATTTTAAATAATAAAGCTTATTTTACAAATATACTTATAGTAATTATGATTATACATATGTTAACTATAAAAAAATAGAATTTATTAAAATAAATATTAATTTATACCTAAATCCATAAGTAAAAATACTTTATTATTCTATTTATAAAAAGATTTCTAGACTTTAAAAAAAAATTAAAAAATAATTCCCGGATACCCATAAAAAATAATACAATACTTTAAAAAAATGAAAATCACTAAAAAAAAATAATTTTAAAAAAAAAATAAAATAATTTTTAAAAAGTATTATTAAAAAATCAAAAATCAAGACTCTACTTTTTTAAATAAGGATGAGCTGATTATATCATCATCCAAAAGAGTAATAGAGCCAGTAATGTTTTCATCATCAATTCTATACTCATCATTTAAACCATGAATATCAAATGACTCAGGATTTGAATCCAAGATATTATCAATAAAATCTTTTAATAAAACATCATAATCTACTTTGGCTAAAGTTTCACCCCCAGACTTTATGGCATTAGGTATATAACTTTCTACTATCTTATCATGATAATTTTTATATAAATTGCTATCATGGAACAATTCAACACCTACCAGTTTACCATTGATGAAAATAATAGAACCCGTCTGATTTTCCTGAATAGGAAAGTGACTCTGATACTCCTCAAACCTATTTTTATTTATAGTATACATATCCCTTAGTGCTGATGTATCTGATTCAACATCAAGGGAATAGATTTCGTCATTGATCTCGCTCCAAACTCTAGATTGATTAGGAGATCTTGTTCCATCCCTATTAAGGGACTTATAAATCTCTTCAGACTTAGCCCTTCTAACTGATGAAGATGCGAAATGGTCGGAATATTTAAAGTCACTGAAAGAAGAACTCCACCTACCTTCCTCAGTACATGAAACCCCTATATCCATCCTAGTCTTTGCAGGTATAATATAAGTATTGTTTGCAATTCTATTCTGCTTAGCCCCCATTAACTCCTCACCATCAAGAATAAGTAATGGAGTTACGGCATTATTTTTAACAGATACCCTATTGACACTAGGACCGTCCTCACATTCTGAAATTGTAACAAGGCCCAAATCCAAACCCTTCTTTAATGGTAATAAATCAACGATTTTATCATTAGATGTAACTGTTTTAACACCGATTATTGAAATATTTTTAAAAGATTGAACATCCAAATATGAGAGATTACTAAAATAATCATTTAAAGTCTTATCCATTTAATTTCCCCCTATAATTAAAATTTAACAAATTTAGATTAAATAAAATTCACATCACTTTCGGGATTAGATTTCTCAGCGTCTAACTCCTCACTAGTTAATAACTTACAAATTACTACATTATCGAAAATGAATTTTACAACACCATAATCCTCTTCCAAAATCTTATCATAAAGTCTTCCAGAACTCATCGTTCCTTTAACAACCGTCTTCACACTATTTGCAACATATGCTGAAGGACCTGCATATCTTAGTTCAGCCCTAATTGCTTCCAAATCATAGGTATTCTCATAATCTTTTACAAGTTTAACAATAGAACCTATTCTGAAAGGTTTTACACCATGAAACATGTTTAAAGCAGTCAGTGTAAAATAAATTTCATCATCCATAATAAACCCCCTAAATATTCTATTAAATAAGGATTAGAAATAATAAATATATAAATCTTTTTATTTAGTAAAATACCAAAAATAATAAAATATTTTCATTAATTTATAAAATAGTTATAAAAAATACAACTCTCTATAATATTGTAAAAAATTAATTAAAAATAAAATAGACACCGAAGGTTTAAGAAAAACAAAACCTAAATTCTTAAAAAAATCATAAAATAGTTATAAAAAATACAACTCTCTATAATATTGTAAAAAATTAATTAAAAATAAAATAGACGCCGAAGGTTTAAGAAAAACAAAACCTAAATTCTTAAAAAAATCATAAAATAGGAATATAAAAATACAATCTAAAGTATCTTAAAAGACAAATCGGGAAAAAATCAAGAAAGACATAAGTCTAAAAAAAATAGTGAAATCAATTAATTAAAAAATTTTCAAACATAAAAAATGTAAATTAATAGAATTTATAAAACAATTATAAAATTGTTCTATAAAGATTCTAAAGCTTTTTTAACTGCTTCAACATCATCAGAAACTTCAACAGTATCTGCAGTTGGTTCTAAGTGGCTAATGTTACAACGTCTATTTTTGACATTTCCACCAACTACTTCTACGAAGTTTTCATCAATAACATCCACAATTACACATTTTTCGCCAGCTTCTCTACCAGCGGTTTTTACACATACTCTACCTACTTCTATTGATGCCATTATATCACCTTTAATATATCTGTAATAATTTGGGAAATACTTTCAGGATTAAATGAATCTGAATTAATAACTACATCATAAATATTATAATCATAAAGATCTATGTTATGTATTTCCTTATATCTTGAAGCTTCACTTTCTTCTCGTATTTTAATTTCGTGTACCGCTTGTTCGATTGATTTATTTTCTCTATCATGAACCCTTTTAGCACGTACATCTAATGGGGCCGTTAACCAAATTTTAAGATCCGCCTCAATAAAGTAAGCTGATAATCTACCTTCAACAACAATGTCTCCAGCTTCATAAGCAAGTTCAGCTTGTCTTCTATCAATTTCTTTATCGATGTCAGTATTATTTTCAGCAAATTTACTGAATTCCAGCACACTCATCCCTTTCTCCTTTGCCATATCCCTAAATATGGAACCTGTAGATAGATAAGGAATGTTTAAATTTTCAGATAATACCTTTGCTGCAGTAGTAGTTCCACTACCAGCAGGACCACCGATTGTAATTATCATTATTTTCTAGCCTCATTTTTAAAATGTTTACGAGCACATTTAGGACATAAATATCCACCATATGGACGATTAGGTCTTTTTTGTGATTTGGATAATTTATTTATTTCATAAGGACGACCATTAGGAACAGCATGAAGAGGTGCACCACATTCAGCACATACATGTTTACTAGGTCGTTTCTTTTTGTATCTTAATACATTTTCTCCACCAGGAGTTCTTTTATTCATTCTTTTGTATGAACGAGATCTAAACCTATTTGCAGGCATTATATCACCTAATTAATTTGATTTGTAATTCATAAATTCTAATAAAATAATTAAAATAATTTATCTAAATTCAAATTTAGATTATAAAAATTATTAATTAATTATATATTGTTTTTCGTTATTTATAAATATGAGTTTTTTAGAAGTATTTACCTTAAAAAAAATAATTTTTTAAAAAAAATTAAATAAAAATAATATTTAAAAAATATTATTTAATGTTTTAAGGTCCCCATTTATTATTATATCATAATAATAAATTGATTTTAGGATTAGAAACCTTGTTCGAATCCCATAAATTTCCTAATAACTTGAGACATTAATAAAGTACAAAGGAAGTACCATAATAACCAACCAATTGACCATGGAAGTGCATGTGGATTAGCTGCACCATAACCTGGAATTAATGGTCCAATAGTATGCCAGATTGGAGTTAATGAACAATAATAAACAAGAGGAGGTAAGATAACTACAGTATTTTTAATAGTTGATGCACTCATCCACCAAAATACTAAAAGGATAGGAACCATAGTAGCAATCATAGGTTTAAACTGCTCGGTCATCATTTTACTTTGTTTTTGCATCATTTCCACTTGTTCAGCTTGAAGCTTTGCCATTGCTTTTTGATCTCCACTTTTTTGAACTTCTTTAACTCTTTCCTGGAACTCTCTCATTTCTTTTTGAGTCTTATTCATTTCATCCTGATTAACTAAATATTTATTAGCAACAGTTGTAATGAGTGAAACAATGAAAGATATAACAAACACAGTTAAAATTGGATTATTAGGAGTTGGATCCAATGATAAAAGGGGATTAAAAATATAATTTAAAAAAGATATTATAATATCTGCCATAATATTCCTCTTTAAAATTAAATCATGAGATATTTAAATTTATTCTAAAAGATTTACCATCTTATTAATAGTGGAAGGTAAATGATTATCATGATTTTTAATTATTTTAACGGTAGCTCCAGTCAAAGTAGCATAAGCCATAGAAGCTGCCCTATTCATTTCTTGATGTAATTGAATATCTTTAGCTTTTTCAATATCTCTTTCCCTACTATCATCATTTAATCTCCTATAAATGATTTCATCAGGATCTGCTTCAATTAAAATGAATAAATCAGGATTCAATTCTTCAAGAACCCATTTTGGAAGTCCAGGTAAAAAACCTTTAGGAGTACTTATAGTACAATGGGTATCTACTATAACATTTCCGTCCTGAGCTTGTTCACTAATTTTTGCAGCAGCAAGTTTTTGAATTTCCTTCTGAGTATCAGGAGATAATTTTCTTAACTGATCCCTATTTTCAACAATACCTTCATCAAGAGCAATTTGAGTCATGACATCCCCATAATTTAAATGAAGATAATCGACTTTTTCTAATGTTTTATTAAGTATTGTAGTACTTCCAGAACCTGGAATACCAGTTAAAACTACTAATGTCATTTTTTTAGCCTCAATTTATTTTTTTATTGTCCTAAGAATTTTCTTAATGCTGGGTGCATATCCATAAGTTGTTCCTGTGCAATCTCTTCATAAAGTCTGTATACAATACCAACTGTAAGCAATACACCAGTACCTCCACCAAGAGCACCTGTAAGATCAGCACCGAATGCAAGTATACCTACAAACAATCCACCTAAAACTGTTAAAGCAGGTATATATTTTTTCATAATTTTATATAATTGTCTTTTACTACTTCTAAAACCAGGGATTTGAATACCTGATTGATATAATTTTTTAGAAACTTCTTTAGCATTTAATCCACTAATTTCAACCCATAACCATGAGAATAATACACAACAAGCTAAGAAGAAAATCGCATAAATAATAACTCTTATTGGATTAGTATAAATCAAACTTAATTGATTAGGAGTTGATAAATATAATGCTGCTCCACTAACCGCTCTTCCTCCTTCAACTTTACCCAATATAGGCCATCCTAACTTTTGGAACATACTAGCCAATAATGAAACATTAACTAAAAGAGCGCTAGTTAAAATAACCGGCATATTACTTGCATAGATAAATTTTAAAGGGTATTTTCCAACAGCACCTCTAACTCTTCCATGTCCTCTAACTTGACCTTGGGATATAGGTATTTCTACCCTCATACTTTCTCCATATACTGCAACTAAAAATACACCAATTGTTGCAATCAATGGTATTAAAACTGAGAAATCAGGACTACCAGTAACTAAACCTTGTATGAAACCAGGAATAATACCAGGAAGGGCACCACTTGCCTCAGGAATAAAGTTAAAAGTACCGACCATAATCTGTTCAGCAACTCCCGCTGCAATGAATAAACCAATACCACTACCAAAACCCCATTTTGATACTACCTCATCAAGATATAAGATCAAGATAGCACCAATTAAAAGTTGTAAAAATATAACTCCTAAGTAAGAATTATCTATTGGAGTTAAGCTACCAGTAAATACAAGTACAGCTGCCTCAAAAATTGTAAAGATAATTGCTAAAATTTTCTGTGTACTTTGGAAAAGTGCTTTGTCATGGTGAGTAGATAAATCTAGATTTAATAATTTTGCACCTACTAATAATTGAAGTACAATTGAAGCAGTAATAATAGGTCCAATACCTAAAGTAAGAATAGAACCAAAACTACCTGCCATAACTGCCCTTAACTGAGCAAATTGATCTACAGCACCTGAGCTTAAACCATATAATGGTATTAAAGAAAGTACATAATACAAAACCAAAACGACAATAGTCCATTTTGCTTTTTCCCTAAAATCTTGTCTATGTATAGGCGCTTTAACTTCAGGCAAAAATTTAAAAATTGGAGTTAATGCATCTAAACTACTCATACTTTACCTCTTTAAATAGAATAATTGGTTGTCAATTATTTAAAGAAAAATAAAAAATAATAATATAAAAATATTATAATTCTACTACTTCTCCACCAGCTTCTTCTATTTTAGATTTAGCTGACTGTGAGAATTTAGGAGATTTAATGATGAACTTTTTGGTAATTTCACCTTTAGCTAAAACCTTGTCATAACCTAAATCAGTGACATCAATTACAATTGCATCTCCTTCTTTAGTAGCTAAACCTTTTTCTAATAAACTTTCAGATTGTTCTTCCAAATAACTAACGTTAACAGGACGAACTTTCTTAATCATTTTTTGAGGTCTTTTAAAACCATGTTTACCAAAGTAGTTTTTATTTTCAATAACAGTTCTGGTCCAATGTTGTTTACCAGCACCTGCATTACCTCTTCCACCGCGGTTACCATAACCTCTTCGGTTTTTAACAACTCCTCCACCATTGGTTCTGGTACCTCGTTGTTTAGTAATTTTACGTTTTTGTCTAATCATATAATCACCTAATTATGCCATCCTAATAGCAAGATCATTAATATCTTCACCACGGTATCCTAAATCTCCACCTTCAGTAATAGGTTTTCTGATAGATTTATATCCTTTTCTAGGAGGATGGAAACGGAATACTGGTTTCATTCCAACATCTTGAGCTTTAATTTCACCCTTAATTAAAGCGTTAGCTAATTCTTCAATAGATTTATAATCAGTATTTTCCTTAAGGTATTCGTCAGTTACATGGACATCTCCAACTAATCTACCTCTTTTAGAGATAATTTTAGTTAAGGTTTCAGTATTGATTTCACCCCAAGTAATATAATCTTTACCTTTTTGGAGCATACCTTTGTAACTGTCAGTTTCATCAATTAAAACTGCATGGCTGATTCTATTGAGTCTTAACATATCCAAAGTATCAGAGATACCTTTTTTAACACCTGTTCTTCCTCTAATTCTAATAACTAAAAACATAAAATCACCATTTATTTGGAAATAACTCCCATAGCCTTGAGATCATTATTACTAGCTTTAACTTTACATACTTGTTTTAATGCATCGAATACTGCATTAGCAAAGTTAATAGTAGTTTGAGTTTGACCACTAGTTTGAGACCATACATCTTCAATACCTGCTAAAGACATGATAGTTTTACCTACATCACCAATAGCAAGTCCTACACCTGCAGGAGCAGGCATGAGGGTAACGTTTACACTACTAGCCTTTCCAGTAACTTTGAAAGGTACTGTGTGTTGTCTTCCACAAACACAACCCCAATCTCCACAGCCTCTTCTAACTTTGATAATATTATATTTAGCATTATCAACAGCTTTTCTGATTGCAGGACCTACTTCTCTAGATTTTCCTTGTCCTAATCCAACATAACCATCTTTGTTACCTACAGCAACAATAACTCTAAAGTTAACCTTTCTACCAGATTTATGCATTCTTTGAACTAAGTTAACATCCATAACTTCTTCTTCTAAATCAGGAAGTAAAGCATCAACGATTTCTAATTCCATTATTGAGAGACCTTTTTCAAAAATTTCATCAATATCGGTAATGGTTCCGTCTTTAACCATTTTACCAACATTAGTTTTAGGTTCCCATTCTTCCATATTAAAACTCATAGTTATACCTCAGCCTCATCAATTTTATTTTTAATTTCTTCAAAATGATTAGGTAAATCTACAGGTTGAAGACCTCTTGCAAGATATTGTGAGAAATGTTTATTTAATTCTTCTTCATCTAAAGAAGCAGCATAGTCCGCTACGGATTGACCATTAATACGGTCTTCTTGAGGAATAACAGATTCACCATAAGGTACTTCTAAACCTGCATCAACTGCACCTTTAAGACCTGCAAATATTTTTGAACCTTTAATAGGTGATCTTAAACCAATATCTAAAATAGCGTTTTCAACACCAGCATTTAATGCTTTTTTACCACATAAGTAACCAGTTAAGTATACTGCACTAGTATTACTAGAGCCTCCTAACCAACCTAATTTTCTTAGTTCCTTACTGTGTGCTGATACAATGGTTTCATCACCCTCAGGACGAATATTAATAATTTGAACAATAACATTAGCATTTGAAACTCTAACAACTAATCTTGATTTATTTAAATCTGCCATTCTAAATCTAGCTGCATAATCAGTTTTTCCTTCTCTTCTTCTTCTAAATGCTACTTTATAATTTGATCCATGTGCCATTCTATCCACTCCTAGTTTTTAAGCATGTCATGGTCACGAGCATAGTTTTTCATATAAGATTTACTTCTAAATGCTCCACCTTTAGCCATCTTGTATAATTTTCTGTAGGTTGTAGGATCGATTTCACCAGAATCACGCATATCTCTTAAATCAGTTCTTAAAGCTCTGATTGTAGACATCCATGCTTGTTTTTTAGGAGTTCTAGCGTATTTTGCTCCTTTAACACTACCTTTTCCTTTTCGTCTACCTTTTTTCTTTTGGGCTGCAATTTTTTTAGATCTATAACTACTAATACCAGTTTGAGGTTTAGCCTTTATAGCTCCTTGATCGATTAACTGCCTAACTCCGTCTCTTGTAATAGCCCTTGATACTTCTTCAATTTGTTCTGGATCAATCCATACACGGTTGAGTCCTACTTTGAGAATATCCGCAGCTAATCTTCTTTGAGTAGTAAGATTCATTTTAATAAACCTCCATTCGATTAATAATACTTAAATACTTAATTTAAGTCCCCTTTATAATAAAATAAAATTTATAATAAAAGATAATAATTATTTATTTAAAACTTTAATACCAAGTTCTGATGCTTTTTCTAACATCATGACTTTTTTATGATTACCAATAGAAGAACTTATTCTAGCAGCTTCGGTAGCCGGATCTAAGTTTTCTAATTCTTTCATGTTATGAACAAGAACGTCTTTATAACCTGAAGGATGTAAATTCCTAGAAGCTTTAGGAGATCCGTAACCTATAGCAGGCATATCTGGTTTTCCTGCTTCATATCTTCTCATCTTACTAGTTCTTCCTCTAGGTTTTCTCCATTTGTCTCCAAGTTTTTTATATCTAGCATATTCCTGTCTTTTAAATTTTCTATCCATAGAAATCACCTATTCTTTACTAACTAAATATATTCCATCTTGGAATACTCTAGGATCTTTTCCTTTAATTTTAGTTGCTTGTTCTAAGTTAGCCATAGTTTGACCAACATGTTCCTTATTAATTCCAGTTATAGTAACTTCGTCCCCTTTAACTGTAACTTTTGTTTGGTCACCTACAATTTTAGAAGTCCTTGGGTGTTGTTCACCAACAAAATTATCAATGGTTACAGTTTGTCCCTTAACTTTTACAGTCATTGGAAAGTGTGCAAATACAATTTTCATATGATAGGTGAAACCGTCAGTTACACCAATAATCATGTTAGAAATATGAGCTTTAATTGTTCCAAGCATTGATTTATCTTTGTTTCTTGGAAAATCAGTAACTAAAATAACTTTACCATCTTCTTCGGAAATTTTAACATTAGGATAGTTAAAATTCCTGTTTAATTCACCCTGAGGTCCTTTAACAGTAACCCCATTGTCTAATTTAACTTCAACGCCTTCAGGAATTTCAATTTCTTCCCTTAAAGCTGCAGCTAATACCATCTATAATCACCTAATACATGTAAGCCAACAATCTTCCACCGATACCTTTAGCTTTAGCTTCTTTGTGAGTCATGATTCCTTCAGGAGTAGTGACTATAAGAATACCAAAGTTCTTTGCTGGCAAATATCTTTTTTCAAATTTTTCGTATTCATCTTTTTTAACAGCATGACGAGGTTTAATTACACCACATTGATTGATGTTACCATCTAATTCAACTTCGAATTTACCTGCTTTATTATCATCAACATATTCAAAATTACTAATATAATTCTCTTTTTTCATAACACTTAAAACATGACCAATTAATTTGGAAGCAGGAGAAATAGTACAAGTAGAATTTACTTGTAACTCATTATTCCTAATATTAGTTAAAGCATCTGAAAGAGGGTCCATAAGAGTCATAATTACACCTCTAATTGTATTTTTTAAATCCTATTTTAGGAGCGACTTCTCTAAAACATTGTCTGCAAAGATTAAGTCCATATCTACTAATCATAGCAGAATGATCCCCACATCTTGAACATTTTTTAGAACCTTTACCATATTTTCTTGCCATAGTAACCACCTATTCTAAATCAACATAATTTACATTAAAATTATCTTTCATATATTTCATAGTTTCTTCTTTAGTAATTCTATGTCTTTGAGGAATCCTTTTATTTTGGATTTTTCTTTTGTGTATTCTGTAACCAGGTTTTTCAAATGTTACTGAAACATTCATACCAAAGATACCGATGTCAGGATTGTATTTAACTCCTGGAATATCAATATGTTCTGCAATACCAAAAGAGAGGTTACCTTGACTATCAAATTGGCTTGATTTAATATTGTTATTAATACCTTCTAAAACCATTTTAATAGCATGGTCTGCTTTTTCACCACGTAAGGTTACTTTACAACCAATAGGTTGTCTTTTTCTAATACCGAATTCTGGGTTAGTAGTTTTGGAAAAAGTTCTTACAGGTTTTTGACCAAACATTTCTTCTACTAAATTAAGTGCTCTGGATAATTGTTCACCAGCTTCACCTACACCAATACTAACAGTAGCTTTAGATATAATAACTTCATTCATTGGATTCATTGGTTAACCTCCAATAAAGAAATAACTGGTTCATCATTTCCAACAACAAAAGCATAATCTTTTAAGGTCAAGAATTGATCTTTGCTTGCGTTTTCAATAATAACAGTATTTGGTTTTGAAGAATCATTAATAATGATTTCTTTAACGGTACCTATTTCACCAGTATGTTTACCACCGGTAACAAGAACAGTAGATTCTTCTGCAAATGGATAAGATTCAACAATTTCTTGACTAGGTACATTGATTTTTAATACATCTCCAACTTTGTATTCATCTTCAACAAGGATGTTTCTACCGTCATGGAGATTTAATTGAGTTTTTCCACCTTTAATAGTGGTTTTATTAACAATTTTAGATAATTTAAATTCACCATCATCAATAGGGCTTAAGGTTAATCTTTTCTTATTATCTAAAAGAACCCTATAGGATTCACCTGTTTTAGGAATGGAAATAACATCCATAAATCCAACAGGATATTTGTAATCTTTTCTAACCTTACCATCTATTAAAACATTACCTGAGTTAATAACCCTTTTAGCTTCTCTGGAATTATCACCGAGAGCTAAAATATCTCTGACAACTACCATTAAAGTTAAAGAATCTCCAATAGCATGAGGTCCAGCTTGAGGTTTAACAGTCCAAGTATGTTCTTTTGGATGAATAGGCCATGATTTAGGTGCTTTAAAAGTTTTTAAATGTTTTCTAGATCCCATTTTTGCCATTATTCTTCCTCACTTAATTTGCTTCTTCTTTCATCATCTAAATCCACATCAACAATCATTAAATTTGATGGATGTACTGGGAGAAATATTGTAGTCCCATCAGCTTTATTTAAGGTTACACCTTCAACATTAACTGTGTATTTTTTATAGTTAACTGCTTCAATTTTACCTTCTTGGTCTTTGAAGTCACCACGAAGTACTTTGACTTTGTCCCCTACTTTTACAGGTAAAGATCTTCTACCTAAATCTTGTCTTAAATCTTTACTTAAGGTAGCAGCCATACGAGTATTACGTTTGTGTAAAGGTGCATCATAATTTGCTTTTCTTTCTTTTCTTGGTTGTATTGACATATAATCACCTATACTAATATACTAGCAGCACTACCTACACCAGGCCATCTGTCAGCTGCTTCTTTTGCTACTGGTCCTCTGATTTCAGATCCTTTTAATAATCCTTCAGGAGTAATAATTACAGCAGCATTATCTTCGAATTTAACACGAAGACCATCTACACGTCTGTATTCTTTTTTCTGTCTTACTACAACTGCTTGTACAATCTCTCTTCTCATGTCAGCAGTACCTTTTTTAACAGAAGCAATGACTAAATCTCCAACACCAGCAGCATCAATTCGTCTACGGACACCTTTAAATCCTTTAACGGAAATAATTTCAATTTCACGTGCACCAGTATTATCAACACATTGAAGTCTTGCACCAATAGGTAATGCTTTAGTAACATTTGATGTAATTGCTTTCATGGTTCTATTCTCCTTTAACTTCAACTATAACAAAATGTTTAGTTTTACTTAATGGTCTGCATTCTGCTATTTTAACTTCATCTCCAACATTTACATCAATGCAGTCAGGTTTATGAACATTGATTCTGGATTTCCTTTTTTCATATCTTTCATATTTACGAATGAATTTATAATAACTACGTTCTACAGTAACTGTTCTTTCAGCTTTGTTAGTAGTAACAGTTCCTTCAAGAACTTGTCCTCTTACAGGTAAATCACCATGAAAAGGACAGTTAGGATCATTACATTCTCTTTCTGGTTCTTGAACATTAAGACCTACCATATTATCACCAATTAAATTTTTTTATATCTCTTCTTTATCCGATCTTCTGGACGACTTAACAAAATCCTTCCATCAACCTCAACCCAAGTTCCGTCAGGGATTTTAAATTGAAATATTGAAACATCTTTAGGTAATAATTTTTCACAATTATCCGAAGTTTCAATAGTTAATGTTTTTTTTGTTTCGTCAATCACTTTCCCATTTAGTCCAATTAAGGATTTAGTAGAACTATAGCTAACTTCAACATGTAAACCAATTAACTCATGATATACTAAATTCTTTGAAGTTATCATTTTCCCTTGCCTACTTTTAAAAATCTAATCAGACTTAATGTCTTCTATTATTTCGCTTTTTATTCTTTTTAGAATCTCTAATTTCAATAGTGTCTGAAGAGAATCCCATATCAGATAAAACTTCCTTAACCTTAACCTTATGATCACCTTGAAGCTCTATTTGACCATTTTTAGAAGTTCCTCCACAAGCACATTTAGCTTTCAAAGTTTTGGTAAGCTCTTTGATATCAATATCATGTTCATCAATACCCTCAACAATAGTCATGAGTTTACCAAATCTACGTCTTACAGTATAAACTTTTACAGTTTGAACTTCTCTAGCAATTTCCTCGCATACACAAAGTTCCTCAGGAAGACCGCATACTTCACAGATTTTAGACATTTAATTCTCCTTCTCCTTTTCATTCATAATTGTAAGAACACGAGCAATAGTTCTTTTAAGTTCTCTTATTTGACCAGGGTTATCAATAACACCGGAAGCAGAACTTTTAGAAATATTTTTAGCTAATTCTGATTTGAGTTCTAATAATTTATCCTCAATCTCTTCATTTTCCATTTCCCAAATTTCTTTACTTCTTAAGATTGCCATTTTAAAAACCCTCTATTTAGTCTTGAGTAGTATTTTCAACCTCAGATTCCTCTTCAGAAATTTCTTCCAATTCTTCTAAGTTTTCGATTTCTTCAGATTCTTCTAAAGATTCAACTTCTTCAACTTCTACTGATTCCTCTACTTCTTCAGCAGGAGTTTCTTCAATGTCTTCTTCAATATCTTTAACTACAGGAGCAATGATTTCAACTTTATCAGGTAAAACAGCTTCAGGAGGCATAATTCTAACAAATACACCTAATACACCAGGTTTTAAATGTACGGTAGCGAAACCTTCTTTAATAAATTTAGTTGCAGGTTCACCACATTTTTTAATATAACCTTCTGAGAATTTAGCAACTGCGGATCTTGAACCTCTGATTTTTCCAGAGATGGTGATTTCTACACCTTGAGCTCCAGCTCCCATAATTCTACGGATGTTAGAATATGCAACTCTTCTGAAATGCATACCTCTTTGTAAATTATTAGCTATTTTGGAAGCCATAATTTTTGGATTAAGTTCTGGAACATCAACCTCTTTAACTTCAACTTGAGGATTATCTAATCCAAAGTTGTTTTTAAGAGTTTGAGTAATAGCCCTTACAGTTTTTCCACCTCTACCAATAACCATTCCTGGTCTTTCAGCATATACTACAATCATAGTTCCAAGAGGAGTAACTTGAACTTCCATTCCACCATAACCTGCTCTTTCGAGTTCAGATGATAAAAATTCATCAATTTTTGTTCTTTTGAGACCTTCGGTAACAAAATCTTTTTCTATCATAGACTTAAGCCTCCATTAAAACTATTTGTATGTGAGTTGTAGGTGTATTAAATGGAGTTACTCTACCAAATGCTCTTGGGATTGCTCCTCTAATAACCATTCCTCTATGACTGGATATATGTTCAATTTTAAGATTTTCAATATCCATTCCTTTATATTCTGCATTAGCTTCAGCATTTTCTAAAACTCTTAATACTGCAGCAGCAGCTTTTACAGGATATCTACCTGCAGACCAGCCTTTCATACCTTTTCTGTGACCAACTTTTTTGTTGTGTTTTTTGAAAGGAACTGCCTGTTTCATGTCAATAACATCATTTAAGTATTTTTTAGCTTTTTGAACATCCATTCCTCTAATTGCACTGCAAATATCAACACAATGTTTTGGAGAAACTTTAAGAGATCTAGCCATAGCACGTGCTGTTTGTTTATCTTCACTTTCTTCTTTATTATAAGCATATTTTTTAGCCATGTTAAAAATCTCCTTATTTCAATGGTACAAACATAGATGATCTTGTAGCTCCCATACCTGGGTCACCATGTTGAACTCTTTGTCTTGTAGGTGCAAATTCACCAAAGTAACAGCCAATCATTTCTGGCATAATAGTTACTTCTTCAAAAGTTTGACCATTATAAATTCCGAAGGTAGTACCAACCATTTCAGGAAGTACAATCATATCTCTACAATGAGTTTTGATTACAACAGGTCTACCATCTTTATTTTCTTTATTACTAAATTTTCTCATTTTATCTAAGACAGCTTGTTGTCTTGGTAAAAATCCTCTTTTTAAAGATCTTCTTTGTCTTGCTGGTAATAATTCCATGAAATCTTCTAAAGACATATCTTGTAATTCTTCTAAAGTATATCCACGATATTTATATATTTTTCGAGCCAAGATTACACCTCCTATCTATCGTCTTTTACCTGTACGTTTAGCAGCAATTGAACCAACTTTTCTACCAGGGGATGCATGTCTTGAAATAGTAGTAGGACGTCCTGGGTGTTGTCTGTTACCTCCACCATGAGGGTGATCTACAGCGTTCATTGCAACTCCTCTAACGGTCATCATCTTCTTACCTTTAGCCTTAGTAGCATGCCATCTGTTACCTGCTTTAAGGTATGGTTTTTCTTTTCTTCCTCCGCCTGCAACAATTCCAATACTTGCACGGCATTGAGGGTTGAAAGTTTTTAATTCACCGGATGGTAATTCAATTACAGCTTTATCAGCATCATGAGTAATTAAAGAAGCATAAGTTCCAGAAGATCTTACGAAACGTCCACCGTCTCCAGGTCTGTTCTCAATATTATATACTGGAGTACCTTCAGGAATTTCTGCAAGGGGTAAAGTATTACCAAAACTGATAGGTGCTGAAATACCACATTCAATTTCATCATTAATTTGAATACTTTCTGGAGCTAATATGAATTTTTTCTCTCCATTTTCAAATTTAACTTTAGCAATAGGTGCAGATCTAGCAGGGTCATGTACAATATCAGTAACAATTCCTTTTAAGCTACCTTCTTTTTCAATATCATCATAAGTTCTGTATTGGATTTTATCTTTGAACCTGTGAGAAGCTACACGATGAGGAGGATTTCCTCTACCTCTTCTTTGATGTATTAATCGTTTTCCCATTCAACTTCCTCCTTAGAATACTCCTATTTTAACAGCAATATCTTCTGCTTTTTCTTCTTCAACAAGTTTAATGTAAGCTAATTTTAAACCTTTAGGACTGATATGAGTGTTGACTCTTTCAACTTTCTCTTCAAATAAGGTTTCAAAAGCTTTTTTAATATCTGCTTTAGAAGAATTCCTTGATACAACAAAAGTAAGTTCATTATTAAAATCAATTGCATTCATAGTTTTCTCAGTAACATGAGGTTTAACAATAACTGCGTATGGATCCATTTTATCAACCTTCTTTATCTACAATAAATTCTTTTGAATTTATTGGAATAATCCTCCTAATTTTTCAACAGCAGATTTTGTAAAAATAGTTAATCTTCCTGGATGAGTACCTGGAGCTAATAATTCAGCATTTAAATTTTCAACAGATACAACATCTACACCAGCATGATTTCTAGCACCTAAACTGATACCTTTATCATCACCGACAACTACTAAAGGTCCTTTGGATTTTTTGTATTTTCTACCTCTAGTTTTTCCTCTACCTGCTCTAATCTTTTTACCGTTTTTAGCACGGATTACATCATCATAAACACCTAAGTTTTTGAAGATTTCACGAGTTTCTTTAGCTTTTTTAACTGCTTCAAGATCATCTTCAACAACTAATGGAAATGCAGGAACATTTTCAATTTGGTGTCCTCTTTTTTCAACTAAATCTTTATTTGCAGTTGCAGCAACAGCAGATCTAATTGCAAATCTTCTTTCCTTATTATTGATTTTTTCATGATGTACTTTTTCAACTCTTAATGGGTGAGCTTTTCTTCCACCAATAGCTTGTGGAACGAAACCAGCTTTTGCACCATTTTTAATCCTTGGTACCATAGCTGCACCTCTACCTGAACCCCAAGATTCAGCAGAAGTTCTTTTACCTGCCATAGGATCATTTCCCATAGGTTGAATTCTAGCAGTCTGAGAAGAAATAACTGCTCTTTTGATTAAATCTGGTCTGTAAACTTCATTAAAAATAGCTGGAAGTTCTACTTCACCAGAAACTTCTCCTTCAATAGAATAAACATTAACCTTCATATTTAGACCCCTTGTTTAGATTTAGTACTAATAAAGTTTACTTGAGGAGCTGATTCATCAGTAGATTTAGGTCTGATAGCTTTCCTTAAGATAACTAACCTTTTAGTTGGACCTGGAAGAGATCCTTTTACTAATACATAATTGTTTTTAACTAATCCATATTTAATAAATCCACCATCTGGGTTTACTTCATTAACATCAGATTTTGAGCCAATTTTAATGATTTTCTTATTGAATTCTGTTCTTTTATGGTATCCCATTTGACCTGCTTGAGCAACAGTCCACATAGTTCTGTTAGGAGTCCATGGACCAATAGAACCAACGTGTCTCTTTTTACTACTACGAGCAGCTTTACCATATTGAATTCTAATATTCCATCTTTTAATAACACCTTGGAATCCTTTTCCTTTGGTGGTTGCAATAGCATCTACATATTGTCCTTCATTAAATACATCACTAACATTTACTTCATTACCTAATAATTCAAGTGCAGTGTTAAGTTTTTCTTCAACAGAAGCTCCACCAATACCACATTCAAATATTTCAGGTTTCTTCTTAGGTGTACTTACCATTTTAGGATTAGTATGTACTAAAACTTTAATTTCATCAGTGTGGTCTAAAGCATCTTGTATTTTTGCAATAGCATCAGATTTATTATAATTTTTAGGAAGTGTAATCTTCCTAGATAATTCTTCATCTAAATTATCTGCAAGAACCTCGGTAATAGCTTTAAATCCACGATTTGTTTTTTCATATGATCTAATTCCCATTACAACAACTGGTGGGACTTCTAATACAGTTACAGGAGTGGATACTTCCATACCATTAGTTGGGGAGTTTTTACGATTATCCACAACTGTTGCATGAGTCATACCAACTTTATAACCAGCGATTGCAAGTAATTTAGATTCATCACTTACAGGCCATGATTTAATTCTAGGAGTTTCTTTTGCTACTCTTTTTCTAGGACTAAATGCAACAGACCCTTTTCTTGGTTGATGATGTCTAACCATTTAATTTAACCTCCATTATTATTATAATTCCTTAATTAATTATTGTAAATTAATTTAGATTATTAAACAAAAAATTAGATTTTCTAATTAATTGTATGACATAAGAATTATAAGACAAGCCAATAATTCTAAAATAAATAACAAAATCATCCATAAGGTAGATTAAGTTATATAAAATTTAAATAAAAGTATTAAATTCAACATAAGTCAAATTCAATTTTAAGTTTATTAAAGAAACAGAAAAACTGTCGAAAATAAACATTTTACAGCAAGTTAACTATTAATAAATTAAATTCTTAAAAAATACAATCTAAGTTAAGCTAAGAGTAAATTGAATAAAGATAAAGTAGCAACAACTGCTTCTTCAGTTCTTACTGTTTTAGTTCCTTGATTAGGAATGGTATTTACTTCAATAGATTCCCATTTAGGATCTGAGTAATTACCTTCAACAGAAGAATAAGGACCACCAAATACAATAGCAATATTATTAACATTATTCACTTTATACCTTAATTCATCAAAAATAGAATTTATTGTATCGGCATATCTTGTTGTTATAACAACAAAATCAGGATTTTGCTTATTCAAGCTTTTTTTAAGACCATCATTATCATAGACAGTCTCGTATCCCCAATAAATGTCCTCTGGTTCATCAGGTGTGACTAATATCTCTTTAGCAATTTTAGTAATCTTAAAACTAAAAATTTTATTAACTGTTAATTGCTCTTTACAAAAAGCTAATTTATCCATACCAATATCTACAAAAGTTCCTTTTTTATTTCTCTTTACAGTGAAACCCTGTCTAAAATCTCCTTTCTTTGGAGAGTCATTAGTAGGATGATGTGGAGTTCTTAAAGGTGGTAAAATTCCTACATGTTTTAAATCTTCCTGAATAGGGAACGCTCTTTTTCTCAAATATTGAGGAGTGTTCATATAACTTAAAACATCATAGATAAATTTAGCGTCTTTTCTTCCTCTTTCATCATTGAAAGAACTATCATTGTAGATTATAACCTTATTCACACGAAAAACAGCTAACGCTCTACCGATAATACCTACTTTATAGGTTTTTAACTTCAAGTCGTTAGTTTCTGCTAGAAATGAATTAGGTATAAATAAATTAATATTTTGCATTATAGTTAATTTGTAAAAAATAATATATAAATGTATGCAAAACTTCGATAGTTATCACTAATAAACTTATCAATCAGTATTATATCAACTATAATACCTGTAGATCAACTACACAAATAATTATACTCTCATGAATATAATGTATTTATATATTATTTTAATAGTATATAAAGATATGGTTTTTTAATATATTTTTAGGATAAAAAACAGTTTAATCTAAAAAAGAATAAGAATTTATATATAAAACCATGGAAAAATAAGTTTAAAATATTTAGAAATAATATGAAAATCAGATAGGAAATATAAAAATTAATAAAGAATTAAAAAGTTTCAACTCTAAAAACAATTACCCCAACATTCCTAGATTCCTGAGTGTGAAATTTATAAATCTTTTTTAAAGGAAAATTATAGTAAAATTCATGGGTAATCTTAGCACCTAAATCCTCAAAATAATTCACTATGAAATCATGAGTGCTGGCCATATGAAATGAATATATTACCTCCGAGTTTTCACATGCAAAATCTATAAACCTTCTATCAGCACCATTTTTAGCCTTTTCCTGGGAACCAAACGGAGGGTTCTGAATTAGTGTATCTACTTTATCGTTGGAAAATCCGGAAATGTCCAAATCTTTAATTTTCTTAAGATTATTAACATTGCCCTGAAAAAAATGTAAACTATCCATTTTTTCAGTACTTATACCTATATGTTTTGATACATTTTGAGCCATTTCTAAGGACTCATCATCAATATCTATTCCAAGTACTGAATTTGCACCTAAAAATATAGATCCTATTGAAAAAATTCCAGTACCACATCCCAAATCTACAATATCCATATTATAAATATCACCTAAGGTATATGCATTCCATAAAACATCAGAGGCAATACTTGAAGGAGTGGAATATTGTTCAAATTCCACCTTAGGATTGGGGTGAGAGGGGATATTTTGAAGAATCATTTCCAAATGTTTTTTCTTAGTAATTTTTATCATAAAACCATTTTAATAAAATTAATTTAAAAATTTCAAAATACTACACAGCATATATTACCATATTATTATTTAATTATTTAATAAAATTGAGAAATAAACTTTTTACTTTAGATTATTTTAAAAATTAGCATGACTAGATTCTACTTTAAAAACTAGATTATCAATTTAAATTATTCTAAAGTAAAATTAAAAATTAACATGACCAGATTCCCACTTTAAAAACTAGATTATCAATTTAAATTATTCTAAAGTAAAATTAAAAATTAACATGACCAGATTCCCACTTTAAAAACTAGATTTTTATAAAAATAAAAAAAAGAATATGTAGACTAGTCTAAAAGTCTACATCGTCCAGATACCACTTTAACCAAAGTATGATCTGCTTTTTCAATGACTAAAGCTCCTTCTTGGTCAATACCAACAGCATAACCATTAATGACTTTACCTAAAGGTTGTTGTATTTCAACAAATTTACCAATGGTATGATTGTATTTTCTCCATTCATCAAATATGAAACCAATATCCCCCTCTAAGAATTTATTATATATAAATTCAAATTCTTTGAAGAAATATGCAGTACCTTTTTCTGGATTAATATCTCCGTCAACTACATCACTAAGAGCAATACTACAGTCCCTTATCTCCTCAGGGAATTCATTAATATCTATTTCAGAATTTATTCCAACACCAATAATAACACTTTCCAGATTGTTGAACCTAGCTATTGATTCTGTTAAAATACCGCATGCCTTTTTATCATGGATTAATATATCGTTTGGCCATTTAATCTCTGCATGAATGTTAAAATGATCCAATGTACGAGTAACTGCAACAGCAGTTGCAAGAGTCAAAAGAGGTGCTTTTGAGGGAGTGACATCTGGTTTTAATATTATGGATAACCAGATTCCCCCTTTTGGAGATTGATATTCTGTACCTTTTCTACCTCTCCCTCTTGTTTGTGTCTCAGACAATATAACCGTTCCATTTGAAACGTTACGAGATAGGAATTTAGCAACGGTGTTAGTTGATTTTACAGATTTAAATAAATACATTTCCCTGCCAATCTCATCGGTTTCAAGGTATGAATTACATTTATCTTTTGAGAAGAAATCTGATGGTTCATTACCTAATTCTTTAACTGCAGTTGTAATATCATTAATACCTAGTTGAAGAATCTCCTCAGCACTCTTATTTTTAAAATCATATTTGTTGGATATAAGTTCAAGAATTTCCTTATTCATATTATCCCATTTTTTAATTTTTCCATTATTTAAAATATTATAAATTTCTAATTTATTTGCCTTTTATTACTTTCAGTTAAATAAGAACCTACCGCTGCAGATATTGCAGCAATTTTTTGTTGTGGAATAAATGTTGATTTAAGACGGTTTACATTTTCTACATCCTCGGCAATTACATTCTCCATTTCCTCATATATCAATTTTTTATTTTCATCAATAAAGTGTGTGTTCAAGTCTCCAGATAGGAAGTTAGGATTTCTGATAATAGCCTTATGGAATGGAATTGTAGTTTTTACACCAAGTACAATATATTCACTTAATGCCCTTTTCATTCTACTAATTGCCTCTTCCCTTGTACGGCCAAATGTAATTAATTTTGAAATCATTGAATCATAAAAACTTGGAATTGTATAATTCCTATATACACCACCGTCCAAACGTACCCCCGGACCACCTGGTGAACGATATGCAGTAATTCTTCCAGGGTTAGGTGCAAAGTTCCTTAAAGGATCTTCTGCATTAATACGGCATTCAATTGCATGACCATTTACTGTAATATCATCTTGACTGAAACTTAAATCTAATCCAGAAGCTACCTTAATTTGTTCCTTAACAATATCCACATTGGTTACAGCTTCAGTAATAGGGTGTTCTACCTGAACACGAGTATTCATTTCAAGGAAATAATAGTTTCCCTTATCATATAGGTATTCAATAGTACCTGCACTACTATAACCTATATATTCTGCTGCCTTAACAGTACTCTCTCCCATTTGCTCCCTAAGTTCATCGGTCATGATTGGAGAAGGTGCCTCCTCAAGTAATTTTTGGTGTCTTCTTTGAATTGAACACTCACGATCAGCTAAATGGATAACGTTTCCATTTTCATCAGCCAATACCTGGAATTCTATATGTCTAGGCTTTTCCAAATACTTTTCAATAAATACAGTAGAATCCCCGAAGTTAGTTTTTGCAACAGATTGAGTTGATTCAATGGCACGCACTAATTCATCCTCTTCATATACAGTACGCATACCTATTCCTCCACCTCCAGCTGATGCTTTAATGATAACAGGATAATCTATCTTTTCAGCTATTTTTATAGCCTCATCGATATTAGTTACACCTTTATCAGTACCTTCAATTACAGGAACCCCTGCTTTTCTCATGATTTGTTTTGATGTTATTTTATCTCCCATCTTATTAATAACATCTCCACTAGGCCCAATAAGTTTAATACCATTTTTTTCACATTCTTTACCAAACTCAGGATTTTCAGCTAAAAATCCATAACCAGGGTGTATTGCATCTGCACCTGATTTTAAAGCAATATCAATAATTTTATCAATATTTAAATATGATTTTTGAGGACTTGGATTTCCTAATGGGTATTTTTCATCTGCATAATTTGTATATAAGGAATTTTTATCTGCATCAGAATAGATTGCAACACTTTTAACGTCTAAATCACGACATGCTCTCATTATTCTAATTGCAATTTCTCCCCTATTTGCAATCAGTATCTTATCAAACATTTGAAACCTCTCTTTTTAAATTATTTAATATCTTAATTTAAAATTAAGTGGTATATTAAATATGATTTTTTATAGAATCTATATAATTTAATTATATATATTATATATCTATTTATTAATTAAAATATTAATTTTTTATTATTTATTTAAAAATAGATTTTATTCTTCTTTGGAAAAAATGATTTTTTGCCTCGTTATTTTAAAAACTCTTTTATAATTTGTACTTGATTACTTTTTTATAAAACAATTAATGATTTAAACTGTAAACCATATCTTTTTTATAAATATAAAAAACATGAAGTAATAATGATTTAAACTGTAAATTAATCTTCTTTTAATAAAATCAAAAGATATAAAAGAAACCGATTAATAAACAATTATTCCTCATTATAAATAATTTTTCTAGACGTATCCTCATCAGCACAAACCTTAATTAATGTTTTAAAAGACTTATCAATTCTATTAAATATCTCGGATATTTCAAGCTTGTCTGAGTCATTAGCAGACAAATCAAATCTTATAGTAACAGATGCGCCAGGCATAGACACTGCAGGAATTGTAATAATATGTTCCTCCTTAAGTAAAATCATACTCCATAAAAATGATAGATCAGTTAAAGATAGATTACAGTCATCAGTTTTTGATTTAACTTCTTCTGTTAAGGACTCTTTTGAAACCATCACCCCTGTTGGAGTTGTCTCAAACATATTATAAGATTTATCTAAAAGATCAAATAGCTCATCTCTTTTTGAAATAGAAGCCCTGAGATTTTCAGGATCATAGTCTTCTAAAGCATTAATCATTGCAAGAATAATTGGAGCCTGAGCTTCAAGTCCAAACTCATTTGATTTGGCTTTAACCTTGTTTATTAAATCTTCACGACCTGCCATTAATCCACCACGAGGTCCCTTCATCAATTTATCAGTACTTGTAATAGCCAGATCCGCTCCTAAATCACATGCTGGTTTTTGATTAAAAATAGCTGTACGGAGCCTTGCACCACTAGCATCATCTACAAATACAGGAATATTCCTCTCATGTGCAGCATTAATAATTATTTTAAAACTTTCCTCATCCAAAACTTGATGGTCCATAGTGGAACCCGTAATAATTACAAGGGAAGTATTCTGAGGTATATTAAATTCATCAAGATCTATATATTCTGAATAGTTTGCACCTACTAAATCACATGCCCTTATAATGGACGGATGTGCAGGATGACTTTTAAGAAAGTGTACAACATTATCTCCTTTTTTAACAAGTGCAAGTATAGTTGCAAGAATTCCGGAACTGGTCCTATTAAGTGGACAGATTTTCTCTCCACCCATATGTTTTTTACCTATCTCTTGAATTTTATCCTCAAAAATAGCTGGACCAATATAAGTTTGAAGTAAATTTAACTCATCCCCACTTGCAAGAAAACCTCCGGAAAGTCCAGTTAAATCATATAATGGATCTTCACCCTTAGATTCAATATTATCTTTAATAATTTTATAAGCAGCTTCTCTTTTTTTAAGTTCATCTAAAGAATTTTCTACAATCATATTATCACAGAACATTAAAAATTAATCACATCTAATTATATAAAATCTAAAATATAATTCTTTTTAAGATTATTAAAATTAAAACAACACTTTAAATATATTAAGTAAATTTTAATTAAATAGATTATCTTAAGTGTAGATTTAAAACTTGAAAATTAGAAAATAAACAATCCATATACCAATCAATAGTAAATAAACAAGGAGATAAAAGAACTGGAACATCAAAAAACCAATGATTAAAAGAATAAATCAGGAAAATAAGAAACTAAAAAAATCAAAAACAACAATCTAAAAAAATAAGCCAAAGTAAGAAAAAACTAAAAAAATACAAAAACAATGACCAAAAGAATACAAAATACGAAAAAACAGAAATAATGGTTTCAAATAAATAAAAGTCCGTCTAATAAACAATATAGAAAGAAAAATTATAGAAAAAGATTTTGAAAGATCTATTGATCATCTTCTTCTTCCACTATTTCAAATTCAAAATCCTTAAAAGCTTCTACCAAAACTTTTAAATCCTTTCTAGGAACGTCAACGGATTCAAATTTTTCTCCTTCATTATAAGAATACTCAGCATCAACAACAGTTCCATCCACATCACAGTAAAAGAGGAAACTATCTGCTAGTTCATCCGGATTTTTAGTAGGTAAAAATACTTCAAATGAAGCTCCTAATTGATTAAAAAATTTATCTTTTTCTTCATCACTCTTTACAACTTTTCTAAACTTTCTCATTCTAGATTTGTACTTTTTTTCTGCAGCTGCTTTAATATCCTCTGCCATATTATCACCCTAATTAAATGAAAAATTTTCTTATAATAATATTATTCTAATATAATTTTCTTTATATATATAAAGTTTATCTAAAAAATTATTAACTTAAACTTAAAAAATATTTTGTTTATATTGAAATTGATTTAATTAAAAACTAATTAAACTTTATTAACCAAATCAGATAATCTAAGTTAAAAAATAAAAATTTCTTTATAAATAAAAAAAATAGTGGAGATAATTAAAAATTTAATCGTATAATGATTTGCCCTGAGAGTCCATAGCCACTATTAAAGGTCCAAATGAATCTACTTTTAACTCCCACATTGCTTCAGGCACACCTAAATCCAACCAGGTTACACTATCTACTTCCCTTACAGCATCAACATATAATGCAGCACATCCCCCAGTTGCAACGACATATACCGCATTGTTATCTTTTAAAGCCTGACGAACATTATCGTCCATACCGCCCTTACCAATAACAACTCTTACACCCTTGTCGATTACATCAGCCTCATAGGGATTCATTCTCATAGAGGTAGTAGGTCCGATTGCTACAACTTCATAGGTACCATCATCTTTTTTATTTATAATAGGACCTGCATGGAATAAGACCTTTCCATCCAAATCAAAAGGCTCACCATCTTCAACTATACGCCTGTGAGCTTGATCTCTTGCAGTGTATATTGTTCCGGTAATGGTGATAACATCCCCTACTTTTAAATCCTTTACATCATCTGAGTGTAATGGAGTTTTTAAATCTATCATTAAATCACCTTAATATACTTTAAATAAATTAATTCATATGAATTTTAAATAAAAACTCTAATTATAAAATTAGTAAATTTAAAAATTTGAATTCCAACAAACTATAATATTATAAGAATTACTTACTATATAAAAATTTATTAATTAAATTAACAAAATGTTAAATAACAAAATTTTTATTAAGAAATTAATTAATTAGATAGTTAGAATATATAAATGAAAAATTTAAATGACATATATTTCTAGAAATCAGATTAATGAATAATAAATAGAATTTTAATAACAAACAATTATTTGAGGAAAAAAACATGTCTAGTATGAGTAGTGTAGCAGGTCTTTCAAAATATATTACTACACTTCCCAATATTAAATTTTCAGTAAAAGCCACAATAACTATTACATTTATTTTAGGTTTATTAATTTCAATTATTAGACCTTATCCCACTAACATTCTGCTTGGAATAATTATTGGTGGTATAATATCATTTATAATATATGGATTAAGTGGTATAATTAGTGGATTTATAAATCAAAATCTTATTAGTTCATTTAATGGAATAAATCTAAAAATCAAACATTCAATGTTTCTATCTTTTATAAATTCCACAATACTTTCAGTTATTACGTTAATCGGATCTATAATCTCCAGCAATCCTAATTTTGTAATAAATTTTATTGAATTTGGATATATTCTAATATTTGCTTTCAGCTTTCTGGTTTTCTGGGGAGCAACCCAAGTAAATATGAAAAAATCAAGTTTAGTTGCATTAATTCAACCAGTGATAAGTATTTTTTTATTGCTTGCAGTTAATTTCATTGGACTTAATGTATACAGTGTATCTTTCAGTATATATCTAGTTGTTAAAATGCTTATAGGCTGTCTTATCTTTCTTATTGCAATATATCTATTTGTTAAAACAATTAACTCACCAATGAAAACAAACATGAGTATTGATGGATTGCAACTATTAAGCTTATTTATAACACATATGAATGAAGGTTCCCATGATTTAGAAGAGTTATTCGTTAAATCAGGAGCGGATATCGACACCGTTGTAAGTATTGTTAGTTTTAAAACGAAAGAGAAAATCAAAGCATTATTTATTAGTCCGGCAGTTCATCCGGGACCTTTAGGAAATATCGGTGGAGGAAATATGCCTACAAATCTTGCAAATAGATTTAAACCATTTACCATGATTGCCCATGGACCTTCAACCCATGATTTTAATCCTGCAAGCATTAAGGAATTAGATAAAATAGAAGACAGTATTAGAAAAGGATTATACAAGATGGAATATTCTAAAAGTGCAAGCAAATTTGTAAGATATACAAACAAATCCGCAAAAATAGGTGTCCAATCTTTTAACGATGGAATTGTACTGTTAAATACCTTTGCACCACTTGGTAGTGATGACATTGAATTTAGTGTAGGCCTTACCATGATGGTTCAGGCAAATAAAACATTTGAAAATAAATCAACGGTTATAGTAGATTGTCATAATTCTTTCTCAGAGGAATCTGGTCAAGTATTGCCCGGCGATCCACAGGTATTTGAATTAATTGACGGAATAAGTAAAATTAAACTAGGCAAGAAATATTCAAATATCAAGGTAGGATGTAGTCAAAATCTAATGGATGGACTAGGAAAAGAGGAAGGTGTTGGAGACAGTGGTGTAAAAACCATGATCGTAGATGTTGAAGGTCAAAAAACAGCATACATACTTTTCGATTCCAACAATATGGAAGTCGGCTTTAGACAGGAGATTTTAGACTTTGTATACAAATGTGGTATTGATGAGGCAGAGGTTATGACCACAGATACACATAGCGTAAATACAATCTCAAGAGGATATAACCCAATTGGATTGAGTAACAGGGCCCAAATCATTGATTATGTAAAGGAAACAATTGAGGAAGCCCTTGAAGATCTTGAAGAGGTTGAAGTTGGATGCAGTACAGAAAAAATAGAGAATCTAAAAACATTCGGACCTAACAGATCTACAGAATTAATCTCAACAATAAGTTCAATAGTTCAAGTAGGAAAGATTATAGGTCCGGTGATATTTGTTTTTGCTTTCATACTTACATTTATCTGGTTATTTTTATTATAATAACCAGATTAACTTTTTTAAGATTTTCATTACTTAATTTTTTTAGATTAATACCGTCTAACCTTTTTATTTCTTTAATTGATGCCATTACTTGATTACATCCCTATTCTTTTTTTATAGAAACTTGACAAATATCGTCCTTATTCTTTCTTTATGATA